>CAJYRH010000523.1 GCA_913776795.1 uncultured Pseudorhodoferax sp.
GTGCCTCGGCCATCGGGTCGAGGACGCCTTCGTCTCCGGCCTGGAGCTGGCGCTGCAGATGGCGTGAGCCGCGCCCGGCCGTCCGACCAGGCGCGCCCCGCAGGCCAGGCCGAAGGCAGCCCGGCCGGCATCGGTCCACTCGCCGCCCCGCGCGCGTACACCGGCCGCTTCGCGCCCTCGCCCACCGGGCCGCTGCATGCCGGCTCGCTGGTCGCCGCGCTGGCCAGCTGGCTCGACGCACGCGCCCACGCCGGCCGCTGGCTGGTGCGCATCGAGGACGTGGACCTGCCGCGCTGCCCACCGGGCGCCGACGCGCTGATCCTCTCGCAGCTGGCCGCATGCCAGCTGCTGCCCGATGAAGAGCCCATTCGGCAGTCGCAGCGCGGCACGCTGTACCAGGCCGCGCTCGACCGGCTGGTCGCCGGCGGCCACGCCTACCCATGCGCCTGCTCGCGCGCCGAAATCGCACTGGCCCGGCTGGCGCACCCCGCGCCGCGCCATGGCGAACTCGTGTACCCCGGAACCTGCCGCGACGGCCTGCACGGCCGGCCCGCGCGCGCCTGGCGCCTGCGCACCCACCATGCGGGCACCGTGGCATGGGTGGATCGCCGTCTCGGCCCCCAGCAACAGGACGTGGAACAGGCCGTGGGCGACTTCGTCCTGCGCCGCGCCGACGGCCTGTGGGCCTACCAGCTCGCCGTGGTGGTGGACGATGCGGACCAGGGCATCACCGACGTCGTGCGCGGCGAGGACCTGGCCGACAACAGCCCGCGGCAGGTGCTGCTGCAGCGCGCGCTGGGCCTGCCCACGCCACGCTACCTGCACACGCCGCTGGTACGGGGCGACAACGGCGAAAAGCTCTCCAAGCAGAACGGTGCCCAGGCGCTGGACCTGCGCGAACCCGCGGCCGCGCTGCAGGCCGCGGCGCGCATGCTGGGGCTGCCCGAGCTTGCCGGCAGCCCGGCCGAGCGGCTGGCGCAGTGGGTCGCCGCCTGGCCGTTCGTGTGAAGGATTGCACGGTCCGTGCGGCGCGGCCGGCACACTTGATTTAGTTTTTTCGTGTGCTTGTCCGCCTTGTCCAGGTACGGGCGCGACAGTGGCCTGTACCCCATCAACCGCAAGGAGTAACCCACCATGCTGAGCCTGCACACGAACGCGGCGTCCCTCACCGGTCAGAACACGCTGACCTCGACCAACAAGGCGCTGTCCAACTCGCTGACACGCCTGTCCACCGGCTACCGCGTCAATTCCGCCATGGACGACGCTGCCGGCCTGCAGATCGCCACGCGCCTGAATGCGCAGACGCGCGGCATGGGCGTGGCCCAGCGCAACACGCAGAACGGCATCTCGATGCTGCAGACGGCGGAAGGCGCACTGGAAGAATCTACCAACATCCTGCTGCGCATGAAGGACCTGGCCACCGAGGCTGCCTCGGACACCGCGAGCACGGAAGACCGCACCGCCATTGGTTCGGAACTCACCGCACTGCAGGCCGAACTGACCAATATCTATGCGAACACCTCGTTCGGTGGCCGCACGCTGTTCACCGGCACCGATGCGCTGTCTGCCACGACCACCTTCCAGATCGGCGCATCCGCCGCTGAAACCCTGGCACTGGGCATCACGCTGCCGACCGCGTTCGCGCTGGCTGCGGCCCCGGACGCGTCGACGCGTGCAGGCGCCAACACGCTGATCACCGACATCAACACCCAGATCACCACGCTGAGCACCTTCCGTTCGGACCTGGGCGCCGTGGCGAACCGCCTGGACCACGTGTTCAACAACCTGGGCAACATGAGCACCAACACCGAAGCCGCCCGCGGCCGCATCATGGACGTGGACTACGCCTCCGAGTCCGCCAACATGACGACCAAGCAGATGCTGATGCAGGCCGGTACCTCCATGCTCAAGCAGTCCAACGCCATGTCGCAGCTGGCGCTGTCGCTGCTGCAATAGGCCGCCACGCGTTCCGCTTGAAGCCAACCGCGATCCGGTTGGCTTTTTCATGCCCGCACCAGCGCCGCCGCCCCACCACACCCGCCCATGAGCCTGGAGCCGATCTCTGCCGCCAGCCGCACCGCCGGCGTGCGCGCTGCCGTGCCCGGCCCGCTCGAGCGCGCGCCACCCGACCCGGCGCTGACGCTGCGCCTCGTCATGGGCACCGGTGCCGCGGGCGAGAAACTGGCGCGTGGCGAACACGGACAGGTCTGGCGCCTGGGCGCAGGCGACGGCCTGCCCCACTTTCGCAAAGGCCAGACCGTGCTGGTGCAGGTGCTGCGGGCCGGCCCACCCATGGAGGTGCGCGTGCTCGGCGTGCTGTCCACCGAAGGCAGCGTGGACAGCGGCCCCCACGCCGGGCCCGACGCCGAGCCCCCCGCCCTGCGGCCGGACCAGGCCGGCATCCTGCGCCTGGCGGCAGCTTCCAACGACACCATGGCGCTGGCCGCCCACTGGCGCCAGCGCATCCTGGCCGCGCTGCAGCAGGCGGCCACGCTGGCACCCGCGCATTCCAGCGTCGCCGGCACGCAGCCGCCCGCCGATCCGTCGAGCACCGCCGAGGCCGGCATGCTGCTGCGCGTGCTGCCCTGGCATGGCTGGCCGCTCACCCTGTGGCTGGAGCAGCGGCGCTGGACCGGTGGACCCAACCGCCGGGCCCGCCGCCGCGCCGGCACGCGGCTTTGCATGGCGGTGGCGCTGCCACCCGTCGGCCAGATGGGGCTGATGCTGGATGTGCTGGACGTGCAGGTCGGCCTGACCCTCACCGTGGCCGATGCAGCCAGCGTCGCACCGCTGCGTGCGCAGGTCGGCGCCATCGCCGCCCGCATGGGCCGGGCCGGGCTGCGGCTCATGCGTTGCCATGTGCGGCACGACCCCGATTTCGCGGTGCCGCCCGCCGCCGCCGGCATGCCCGCCATCGGCAGCCACGAACTGCCGCTCGCCCTGTTCCGTGCCGGCACCGAGGCGCTGGAAGCGTTGCGCCGCCACGCCGGCCGCGGCGCCCGGTGAGCACGCAGCCGCCCCCGCCCACCCCAAGTGGCATCGCATAACATGCCAACACAAAAGTTGTCGTCTCGGCCACACCCCTGGAACCGCCTGGTGGCCGTGCCGGCGCCAGCGGGAGGCACGATGATCCACGGGGCAGGCCACGACACGGCGGCGCAGCAGTTGGCGCAGTTGCGTGCCCTGGACGAGGTGATGGCCATCGCCGAGTTCTCGCCCGACGGCACGCTGCGCCGCGCCAACGCCCGCTACCTGGCACTGCTGGGTTGCACCGCGGACGCTGCCGTGGGCAGCCACCACAGCCGCTGGTGCACGCCGGCCACCGCGGTCAGCGCGGACTACGCCGCTCTATGGCAGGCGCTGCGCCGCGGCCAGGCCCAGGCCGGCCCCCTGGAGCGCGAACGCATGGACGGCAGCAGTTGCTGGCTGCAATCCACCTACGCGCCGGTGCTGGACGCCGGCGGCCAGGTCACCGAGGTGCTGGAGGTGGCGGCCGACGTGACCGACCGCCTGCTGCGCGAGCGCGCCGACGAGGCCCACCTGCGGCGCCTGTCCCTGGCGGCAGACACGGCCGATGCGGCCATCGTCATCACCGATGCGCAGGCCCGCATCCTTTACGTCAACGCCGGCTTCACACGCATGCTGGGCTGGCGTGCCGACGAGGTCGCGGGCCAGGACGCGCTGGTCTGGCTGCTGTCCAACCAGGACGCGGTGGCCATCGAGGCCTTCCGCGCGACGCTGCGCACCGGCCGGCCCGTCGAGCGCGAACGCATCGCCCTGGGCAAGAACGGCCAAAGCCGCTGGGTCAAGGTGGTCAGCCACCCCATCTTCGACGAGCACGACGGCCGGCGCTACACCGTCTCCGTCTACACCGACATCACGCTGGCCAAGGTGCACGCCACGCTGCAGCACCGCGCGCTCGACGCCATGGCCCGCGAGCGCCCGCTGGCCGAGGTGCTGGAGCTGATCTGCCGCCAGGTGGAGCATCTCGCACCCGAGGTGTGCACGAGCATCCTGGAGGTGGACGATGACGGCCGGCTGCACCCGCTGGCGTCCCCGAGCCTGCCGCCGAGCTACTCGCAGCAGCTCGAAGGCCTGTCGATCGGCCCCACGGCCGGCTCCTGCGGCACGGCGGCCTGGCGCAACGCGACCGTGATGGTCGACGACATCGCCACCGACCCGCTGTGGGCGCCCTACCGTGACCTCGCGCTGCCGCTGGGCTACACGGGCTGCTGGTCCACCCCCATCCGCAACAGCCAGGGCGGCGTGCTGGGCACCTTCGCTTTCTACTTCCGCGCGCCGCGCAACCCGGCCAACGCGGCCTTCCACCAGCGCCTGGTGGACAGCTGCACCCACCTGTGCGCGCTGGCCCTGCAACGCGAGCGCACGCGCCAGCACATCCGCCAGCTGGCCTTCTACGACAGCCTCACCGGCCTGCCCAACCGCAGCCTGCTGCATGCCCGCGCCGACCAGGCCATCGCCGCGGCGGCGCGCGCCCGCGAACTGCTGGCCGTGCTGTTCATCGACCTGGACCGCTTCAAGCAGGTGAACGACTCGCTCGGCCACCCGGCCGGCGACGCCGTGCTGCGCCATGCCGCGGCCCAGCTGCAACTGGAATTGCGTGCCTCGGACATCGCTGGCCGGCTGTCAGGCGACGAGTTCGTCGTCGTGCTGCCGCAGTGCGACGCCGAGCATGCGGCCGAGATCGCCACGCGGCTGCAGGCCCTGCTGGCCACGCCGCTGGCGGTGGCGGGCACCACGCTGACCGTGACCGCCAGCGTGGGCGTGGCCATGTTCCCGGAGGATGGCCGCAGCATGGACGCACTGCTGCAGCGCGCCGACATGGCCATGTACCAGGCCAAGAGCGGCGGCCGCGGCCGGTTCTGCTTTTTCAGCCCCGGCATGAACGACCTGGTGCAGCAGCAGCTGGCGCTGGAGAACGCGCTGCGCAAGGCCATCGGCACCGCGCAGCTGCAGCTGCACTACCAACCGCAGATCGACATGGCCAGCGGCGCCCTGCACGGCATCGAGGCCCTGGCGCGCTGGACCCACCCCACGCTGGGCGACATCGAGCCAGCGCGCTTCATCCCGCTGGCCGAGGAATGCGGCCTCGTGGCCGAGATCGGCCACTGGGCGCTGCGCGAGGCCTGCCGCCAGCTCGCGCAGTGGCGCAGCGAGGGCCTGAACGTGCCCTCGGTCTCGGTGAATCTCTCGCCCACCAGCTTCCACGACCGCGCCCTGCCCCAGGCCATCGCGCAGACGCTGGCGCAGCACGCGCTGGCCCCGCAAGATCTGCTGCTGGAGCTGACCGAAAGCGTGCTGCTGGACACCAACCCCAGCACCCTGCAGACCATCGCCGCGGTGCGCGCGCTGGGCGTGCGCCTGTCCATGGACGACTTCGGCACCGGCTATTCCAGCCTGAGCTACCTGCGCCAGCTGCCGGCACGCCAGCTCAAGATCGACCGCAG
>CAJYRH010000524.1 GCA_913776795.1 uncultured Pseudorhodoferax sp.
TGCACGTGCTGGTGACGCTGCACCCCGCCGCTCTGCTGCGCATGGATGCCCCCGATCCCGAGGTCGCCTTCGCCGCCTGGCTGGCCGACCTGCAGGCAGCCACCCCTATCATGGCCGGCGATGAAAACGCTGCTGATCGTCTACCACAGCATGACGGGGGGAACGGCCCAGCTGGCGCAGGCGTCGCTGCAGGGCGCGCGGGCTGAGGACGGCGTATCGGTGCGGCTTCTCGAGGCTGCTCAGGCGGGCCCGGACGACCTGCTGGCGGCCGACGGCTACCTTTTCGCCACCCCCGAGAACCTGGCAGCCATCGCTGGCGGCATGAAGGACTTCTTCGACCGCAGCTACTACCCGGTGCTCGACCGCATCCAGGGGCGTCCCTATGCCAGCATGGTCTGCGCCGGCAGTGACGGCAGCAGCGCGGCGCGGCAGCTGGCGCGGATCGCCACGGGCTGGCGCCTGCGGCCAGCGGCCGATCCACTCATCGTGTGCACCCATGCGCAGACGACCGCCCAGATCCTCGCGCCCAAACAGATCGCCGACGCCGACAGGCGACGCGCCGAGGAACTCGGTGCGGCACTGGCCGCAGGAATGGCGCTGGGCGTGTTCTGACCACGCTCGCGCGATCGATGGCGCACAAGCGACAAGACTGTGCGCGTGCCAGCGCCGTTCCCGCACGTACGCCCCGAAGGCACAGCGTGCCATATCGCGTCGACGCACCCGTCTGCTGGCGCAGTGGTGAAGTGATCGAAGGCGCGGGCGTGGGCCTCAGCGCGACGGCACCACGTTGGCGCGACCGTCGCGCGAGGGCACTGGATCGGCGGGGCTGGCCGGTGGCGGGGCGCCCTGGGGCGTCACGACAGTGGCGCGCCCATCGGGCGTCGTCATTTCCACCGCCGCCGGGGGTCCTCCACGTGCAGCATCGCGCCGCCGCCCGGCCTCCCGCACACAGGCATCGCGGGCCGGCGCCGAAAGGCTGCCCGTGTTGCAGATGGCCAGATCGCTCTCGTACACCTGCTCGACCAATGGCGCAGGCTGCTGTGCCGCCGCCGGCAGCGCCGCCGCCAGCGCCAGCCATAGCAGGGACGGTTCGATCAGTTGGGTACGAAAGAGGCGCATGCAGTGATGCTCGCGCGCTGCCGATGCCCCGGCCGTGGGCGCGCGCCGCGCTGGCGCGTCGGACTGACGCTTTCAGGCCACCTGCGGCTGGTGCTCGTAGAAGCAACGCACGCGCGCGGGCGGAGACAGGTAGGCACGCGCGGCGGCCGGCAGCTGCGCCGGACGCAGGCTGCGGCGGACGCCTTGGTCCGGCGCCGATTCCAGATCCAGGACCAGCGCCTCTTCCACCGGAACCGCCGGGTCGTGCACCAGCACCCGCGGTTTGAGCGGCCGCGTGGAGTTGACCGACACCACCAACGCGAAGCGCTCGTCGGCCAGTTGCACCACGGAACCTGGCGGGTACACACCCATCATGCGGATGAACACCCCGAGCACCTCGCTGTCAAAGCTCGCCCTGTGCCGCGCAAAGGTCAACGCCAATGCCTCGTGCGGCGTCAGCGCCTGCGTCGTCACCGGCGGATTGCACAGGCGGTCGTAACGGTTGACCAGCGCCAGCACCTTGCCGCCCGTGCTCATGTCAGTGCCTGGCATCGCGGCTGGAAACCCGCTTGCATCGGCCATCTCGTGGTGCTGCGCGATGGCCTGAAGTGCCCATGCCGACAGTCCCATGCGCCGGCCCGCCTTGACACTTTCCTGCACATGGCCCTGGTACATGGCCATCTCGGCCGGGCTGTGCCGTTCGTCGCGCACGCGCACATGCGCCGGCAGTTGCTGCTTGCCCAGGTCGTGCAGCAATGCCGCGATCCCCAACTCGGTCAGGCCGTGCAGGGGCAGGCCCAGCGCCCGGCCCAGGAGCAGTGCCAGCACCATGGTGTTGACCGGGTGCGTGGCCTGGCTTTCGCCCACGCCCTCGGAAAGAAGGCGGATCGTGGCCTCGCCATCGACCAGGATCTCGGCCACGCAGGCAGCCACCAGCGCCTCGCACTGCTCGCGCATGGCGACGGGACGTTCCGCCGCATCGTCGAGCACGCGCTGGTACAGCTGCGCCGCTTCGCCGAAGCGCTGTTCGCACTGCCGCAGGCTGGACTGCTGCGTCTGCAGTTGCCGTCGCCGCTGGTGCTGCAGCGCGCGGACCTGTGCCTGCAGGCGTTGGTCTGAAGCTGTGTCCGAGGCATCGCCGACGCCGGCCTCCAGACCGGCTAGCCGGCCAAACTCCGACGGCGGTTCCTCCGGGTCGCTGCGGTCGGGGAAATACCGCACCTGGGAGAGGCCCAGCGCGCGGATGGTCCGGATCTGGTCGCTGGACGTGATCTTGAAGCTGCCGCGTGGAAACGGATGGTCCATCCAGCCCAGGTCGAGCTGGATGAACAGACCGCGCCGCAATCGCCCCACATCGATCAGGTGCGAGGTCTTGTCACCCATGGTGGATCAACACGCAACGACGGCACCGGCCGCTCAGGTTGTCACCATCGCGTAACCTCGCTTGCCCTGCGGAGCGCGTGCGGCGGGAACCGCCACCGTGCCGAGGCGGAAGCGCTCCACCGCATGCTGCAGGTTGCCCGCCTGCGATTCCATGCTGCCTGCGGCCGCCGCGGCCTGCTCGACGAGGGCCGCGTTCTGCTGCGTCATCTGGTCCAGCTGCACGATCGACTGGTTCACGTCGGCGATGCCCTGGCTCTGTTCGGCCGACGCCGCCGTGACTTCTCCGATGATGTCGGACACGCGCTGCACGCTGGCCACGATCTCGCCCATGGTGGCGCCGGCGTCCTTGACCAGCAGCGCGCCGGAGCCCACCCGGGCCACGTTGGTGCCGATCAGAGCCTTGATCTCGCGCGCGGCCTCGGCGCTGCGCTGCGCCAGCGAGCGCACCTCGCTGGCCACCACCGCGAAACCGCGGCCTTGCTCGCCAGCACGTGCGGCCTCCACGGCCGCGTTCAATGCCAGGATGTTGGTCTGAAAGGCAATGGAGTCGATCACGTGATGGACATGAGCCAGCACGGCGGTCAACACGGTAC
>CAJYRH010000525.1 GCA_913776795.1 uncultured Pseudorhodoferax sp.
CAGGGCATCACCGTGCACCCGCGGCCCGATGCCCGCCACATCCGCAGCAACGATGTGCATGAACTGGCCGCGCTCATGAAAGCCTGGCCCGACCGCGAATACAACATCGAGGGCAACCCCTTCCAGAACCTCATGGACTTCGTGCGCGCCGTGCGGCCAGCGCAGTGCACTTTCGTGCCCGATGGCGAGGACCAGTTCACGAGCGACCATGGCTGGGATCTTGCCAAGGACGGCGACCGCCTGCGCCCGCTGATCGCCGAGGCCCAGGCCTTGGGCGTGCGTGTCAGCTTGTTCATGGACCCGCTGCCCGATGCGATGGCGGCGGCGCGCACTGCGGGCGCTGACCGCGTGGAGCTCTACACCGAGCCCTATGCCGCAGCCTTCGGCGGCCCGCGCCAGAGCGAAGTGCTGCAGTCCTTCGCCCAGTCCGCCAAGGCCGCAGTCGCGGCCGGCCTGGGCGTCAACGCCGGCCACGACCTCAACCGCGACAACCTCGCGCCGTTCCTGGCTGCCTGCCCGGCCGTGCAGGAGGTCTCCATCGGCCACGCCTTGGTCGCCGACGCCTTGGAGCTTGGCTACGGCGCGACGGTGCGCGCCTACCTCGATTGCATCGCTGCGGCATGATCCACGGGCTGGGCACCGACATTTGCGACGTGCGGCGCATCCGCGAGAGCGTGGAACGCCACGGCGAGCGCTTCGCCGAGAAGGTGCTGAGCGAGGCCGAGCTGGCCGTCTACCGCCGCCGCGGCGCGCGCTGGCCCGATCGGGGCCTGCGCTACCTGGCCACGCGCTTCTCGGCCAAGGAAGCGTTCAGCAAGGCCATCGGCCTGGGCATGCGCATGCCCATGACCTGGCGCACCTGCGAGATCGCCAACCTGCCGAGCGGTCAGCCCGTCGTCGTGCTGCACGGTGCACTCAAGACCTGGTTCGAGGCGCAGGGCCTGACCGCGCACGTCACGCTGACCGATGAAACCGACTATGCAGCCAGCTTCGTGGTGGTCGAAAAAAACTGAAGATGCAACACGCCCCCTTGATTCTCGACATCGCCGGCACGGCCCTGACCGACGATGACCGCCGCCGCCTGAGCCATCCGCTCGTGGGCGGCATGATCCTGTTCAGCCGCAACTGGCAGGGCCGTGCCCAGCTCACGGCGCTGTGCGCCGAGATCCATGCGCTGCGGTCCGACCTGCTGATCTGCGTGGACCACGAAGGCGGCCGCGTGCAGCGTTTCAGGAACGACGGCTTCACGCACCTGCCCCCCATGCGCGCGCTGGGCGAACTCTGGCTGCACGCCGACGAGAAGCAGACCGGCGAAGCCGCCATGCAAGCCATGGCCGCTGCCACCGCGTGCGGCTACGTGCTGGGTGCCGAACTGCGCGCCTGTGGCGTGGACTTCAGCTTCGCGCCTGTGCTCGACCTGGACCACGGCGGCAGCAGCGTCATCGGCGACCGCGCCTTCGCGCGCGACCCGCGCGTGGTGGCCATGCTGGCCCGTTGCGTGGCCCAGGGCCTGCTGCAGGCCGGCATGGCCAACTGCGGCAAGCATTTCCCCGGCCACGGTTTCGTGCGCGCCGACTCGCACACCGACACCCCCATCGACCGGCGCAGCCTCAAGGCCATCCTGGCCGACGACGCCCAGCCCTACCGATGGCTGGACGGCGTGCTGACGGCCGTGATGCCGGCGCACGTGGTCTACACCAAGGTCGACGTGCGCCCGGCCGGCTTCTCGCCGCGCTGGCTCCAGGACATCCTGCGCGGGCGGCTCGGTTTCGATGGCGCAGTGTTCAGCGACGACCTCAGCATGGCCGGCGCGCGCCAGCTGGACGGCCGCACGCTTTCCTACACAGAGTCGGTCCTGGCCGCATTAGAGGCCGGCTGCGACCTGGCGCTGCTGTGCAACCAGTCGCTGGGCGATGGCACGGTGCTCGACGAACTCATCAATGGTCTGGCCCGCGCGCAGATAGAGGGCCGCTGGCAGCCGTCGGTAGCCTCGGAGCAGCGCCGGCTGGCCCTGCTTCCACGCCAGACAGCGACGGACTGGGACACGCTGATGACCCAGCCGGCCTACATGCAGGCGCTGTGGAAGCTGCCCTGATGCATCAGGTGCCGTACAGCGTACCGGCCTGGTAGGCCAGGCCGGCCGCCACACCACCGAACAGATCGCCCTCGACCAGCGGCACGCCCGCAAAGGCGGCCTGCAGCGCAGACTGGAAGGGCCGCAGCGCCGAGGAGCCGCCGGTCAGGTAGACGGCTTGCAATTGGTTCGGCGCGATGCCGGCGGCGCGCACGCAGTCCTGGGCGCAGGCGATCACACGTCTGAGCAACGCGTCCAGTTCTCCGGCCAACTGCGCGGGCGTCAGCGCGATGGCCAGGCCCGGCTCGATGCAGTCCAGCGCCATTGCCGCGTCGGCATTGCGCAGGGAAGCCGCGATCTTGGCCTGCTCGACGGTCTCGGCGATGCGATGGCCCTGGCCTTCGCCGACCACGTGCAGCAGCCGGTCGTGCAGGCGCAGGTCGCTGTAGTTCGCGCGCAGCGCGCGCGCTTCCCGCACGGCGCGCGGGCCCGACACCCAGTGGATCAAGTGCCAGGAAGACAGTTCGAAGAACATCGCACTCGGCACCTCGCGCCCGCTGGGCCCGTGGTGGCCGAAGCCCAGCGCAGGCATCACGCGCGCAAGGTTGAGCCGCTGATCGAAGTCGGAGCCGCCGATGTGCACGCCGCGCGTGGCCAGCACGTCGGCGCTGCGGTCGATCGCATCGGCGCGGCCGGCGGCCAGCCGCACCACGGTGAAATCCGATGTGCCGCCACCGATGTCGGCCACCAGCACCAGCGACTCGCCTGCGATGCGGCGTTCGTAGTCCAGCGCCGCAGCGATGGGTTCGAACTGGAAGGCAATGTCCTCGAAGCCGGCGCTCAGCGCGGCGGCGCGCAGGCCGCCCTCGGCCTGGCGGTCGCGCGCGGCATCGTCGTCGACGAAATGCACGGGCCGGCCCAGCACCACACGGCGTGGGCGCAAGCCCAGCCGACGTTCGGCGCGCGCGGCCAGTTCGGACAGGAACAGCGCCACCACGTCCTCAAAGCGCACCAGCCGGTCGCCGATGGCCGTGGTCTCCTGCATCAACGCGCTGCCCAGCACGCTCTTGAGCGAGCGCATCAGCCTGCCCTCGACCCCCGCCAGGTACTGCGCCATGGCGTCGCGGCCGAAGTGGCACATGTCTTCCTCGGTGTTGTAGAAGACTGCCGTGGGCAGCGTGGTGGCCTGGCCCTCGACGGCCAGGGCCTGCGCCAGGCCGTCGGCGCCCACCCAGGCCACGGCCGAGTTGGAGGTGCCGAAGTCGATGCCGAGCGCCGGTGCCTGTCGGCTCACAGCAACGTGCCCGCATCGCTGCGCCAGCGGCGCAGCGACTTCTGGAAGAACAGCGCGTTGGGCACCTGCAGCAGCGCGCCGGCATGCTCGGGTGTCACATCCTCCAGCGTGGTGTAGACCAGCTGGATGTCGATGACCTTGCCCTTGATGCCGGGCTTGTCGCCCGCATCGATGAGCTCGACCACGTCGCCCAGCCGGAACGGCCGCGTGCTGAAGATCAGCACCGCGCAGAACAGGTTGGACAGCACGCTCCATGCCGCGAAGAAGGCCACGGCGGCCACCGTCACGAAGCCGGTGAAGCCGGTCCACAGCACCGTGGCCGACACGCCGAGCCGCTCCATCACAAGCAGGAAGGCTGCGCCATAGATCAGATAGCGCAGCATGTTGCGCACCGGCGCAACGAGGTCGGTCGGCAGCTGATAGCGCTGGCCCACGCGCGCCACGATGCGGCGCAGCAGGTACTGCAGCAGCCAGGCCGCCACCAGGATGCCGAGGATCTGCAGCCCCGGCACGATGAGGTCGATCCACTCGTGCGCCCAGACGGGCAGGTAGTTCCTCAAGCTCATGGGAGCGCGCCTCGCTCCGGCGCTGCTCCGAAGGCCGGGGAGCAGGCCACGCCAGCGACCGCCGCGGAACTGGCTCTGCCAGGCCGCTGGCGGTGTCTCCCTTCGCGCAGCGCAAGGGGGGAGCAGCGAAGCTGCCTGGGGGGATGCTTCACACTTCTCGGCGCAGCGCCGGGAACAGGATCACATCGCGGATGCTGGGCGAATCCGTCAGCAGCATCATGAGGCGGTCGATCCCGATGCCGCAGCCGCCCGTGGGGGGCATGCCGTACTCCAGCGCGCGCACGAAGTCGTGGTCGAAGTACATGGCCTCGTCGTCGCCGCTGTCCTTGG
>CAJYRH010000526.1 GCA_913776795.1 uncultured Pseudorhodoferax sp.
GTCTTGCCGATGCCGCCGGCGCCCAGCAGCGTGACCAGGCGCTGGGCGCGCACCAGCGCGGCCACGGCGGCCAGGTCGGCGTCGCGCCCCAGCAGCGGCACCCCGGGCCGCAGGTTGCCCACATGGCCGCGCGCGACCGGTGGCGCCGGCACATGGGGCGCGGGCGCTGCAGGCACGGCGGCAGTGTCGACCAGCGGGGCGGCAAAACGGTAGCCGCGGCCCGGCACGGTGGCGATGGCCTTGCTGCCCAGCAGCTTGCGCAGGGTGCTGACCTGCACCTGCAGGTTGTTCTCCTCGACGACCAGCTTGGGCCAGACCATCTCGAGCAGCTCGTGCTTGGTCAGCAGCCGGTCGCGGTGCGTCACCAGCGCCTGCAGCAGGTCGAACGCGCGCGCGCCCAGCGCCACGGGCTGGCCGTCCACGCAGAGTTCGCGCGTGTGCAGGCGCAGCTCCGCCCGGTCGAAACGAAAAACGGTCTCAGCCATGTCCCATCGTGTCGCAAGCCCCTGCAGCGGCGTGGTGCCGCCCGTCGATGGGGCTCGATTGTGCCGTGGCGGCGTCGATCCGTGCATTTCCTTCGCGGAAATTCGCCAATATTGGGCCGGTCGGCGTATCTGATGTGCAGCGTGCCGGCATGCCGGGCCAGGCGGCTGCACGGCCGGCGCGGGCCATGCGCCCGCGGGCCGTGGCACTACTTCCTGCCGGCCGCCGGCGGCTGCAGGCGCGCGATGAAGTACGCCAGCGTGTCCAGCTCTTCCGGCTTGACGGGTCCCACCGCCTCGCCCATGGCCATGGTGTAGCCGGGCCGCTTGCCGGACTTGTACTCCTGCAGCGCAAGCTGCAGGTAATCCTCGCGCTGCTGGGCCAGGCGCGGCACCTGCTGGCCGCCGGACAGGTCGGCGCCGTGGCAGGCAAAGCACTTGTGCTGTTGCGCGAGCGCCTGGCCCTGGGCCATGCGCGCCGCGTCGGGCGGCGTGGCCGGCGGCGGCGCCGGCACCGGCGGCAGCGTGGCGATGTACTCGGAGAAGCCGCGCAGGTCGGCGTCGGTGAGCGTCTTGGCGATGGCCGTCATGGCCTCGTTGCTGCGCCGCCCTTCGCGGAACAGGAACAGCTGCGTGATCGCGTAGAAGGAGTGCTGGCCCGCGAGGGCTGGCGTGAGCGGCATGTCGCTGCGGCCGCTGGCCCCATGACAGGCGGCGCACACGGCGGCATAGCGCTGGGCGTAGGCGGCAGCGCCGCCCTGCTGCGCCGCCGCCGGCCCCGCCAGCAGGGCTGCCAGCGCGAGGCCGACACCCTGGAGGACGATGGCGCTCCTCACTTTCCGCTGTAACTGATGCGGTAGATGGCGCCGGCGTGGTCGTCGGAGACCAGCAGCGAGCCGTCCTTCATCACCATGAAGTCCACTGGCCGGCCGAGGTAGGTGTTGTTCTCGACGAAGCCCGTCATGAACGGCTCGACCCTGGCGCCGCCCTTGCCGTCGGGCCAGGCAACCGACACGTCGGCGTACTTCACCGTGCGGTTCCAGGGGCCGTGGCGGGCGATGAACATGGCGCCCTGGTACTTGGCCGGGAACATCTTGCCGGTGTAGAACTTCAGCCCCAGCGAACCCGCGTGCGGGCCCAGCAGTGCGGCCGGCTTGGCGAACTCGCTGCCCAGGCAGTCCTTGCCCCAGCCGAACTCGGGGTCGGAGATGTTGCCCTGGTGGCAGAACGGGTAGCCGAAGTGCTGGTTGGACGCCGTCACCACGTTGAGCTCGTCGTTGGGGATCTCCTCGCTCATCCAGTCGCGGCCGTTGTCGGTGAACCAGAGCTGACCGCCCTTGGGGTTGAAGTCGAAGCCGACCGTGTTGCGCACGCCCGCGGCCACGGTTTCCATGCCCGAGCCGTCCAGGTTCATGCGGTAGATCCTGGCGTACTCGCCCGGGTCGCAGATGTTGCACGGTGCGCCGATGGCGAAGTACAGCTTCTCGTCCCGGATGCGCAGGTACTTCCAGCTGTGGTCGCCGCCGCCGGGCAGCTTGTCGTAGAGCACCTTGGGCTCGCCCAGGTTGTCCAGGTTTGCCTCGGCGTTGTCGTAGCGCAGGATCTTCGTGTTGGTGGCGACGTACAGCGCGCCCTTGTGGAACTCGATGCCGGTGGCGAACGGCATCTTGTCGATGATGGTCTTGGCGGTGCCCTTGCCGTCGGCCGGCAGCGCGTAGACCTTGTTGCCCACGAACAGCGTGCTGACGAAGATCGTGCCCTTCTCGCCCTGGCGCAGGCCGCGCGCGTCCAGCAGGCCGGAGGCGAAGGTCTCGACCTTGAAGCCCGGCGGCAGCTTGAACTTCTTGGTCGGCAGCTGGTCGGCCGCCGTCGGGATCGGAAAGGCCGGCACGGGCGCCATGCGCATGGCGGTGTCGGTCTTGGGCCGGCCCTTGGCCCAGCCGGGTTCTTCCTCGGCCTTCTGCTGGGCCCAGCCGGCGGTGCCGGCCAGCAACAGCGTAGCGGCGCATGCGGCGCCAACCGTGGCGCGGATCATGGTGTTCTTCATGGTCTCCTCTCGTGGTGGATGCTGTGTTCCCGACACGGACCATGACACACCGACCTGCACGACACGTAGTCGTGTATTCCCGTAGATTTGTAACGTTTCGTGCACGGATGTCGCATGGCGGACGAGGTTGGATCGGCGGGCACAATCCGCGCCCATGCCCCGCTTCCTGCACACGGCCGACTGGCAGATCGGCCGCCAGTTCGCCACCCTTTCTCCAGACAATGCCCCCATGCTGGCCGAGGCCCGGCTGCAGGCCGTCGAGCGGCTGGCGGCGATGGCAGCGGCCGAGCGCGTGGACGCCGTGCTGGTGGCGGGGGACGTGTTCGACGCACAGACGGTTGCCGACCGCACCGTGCGCCGCCTGTTCAACGCGCTCGCAGGCTTTGCCGGACCGTGGCTGCTGCTGCCCGGCAACCACGACGCGGCGCTGGCCGAAAGCGTCTGGATCCGCGCCCAGCGTCTGGGCGCGGTGCCGCCCAACGCGCATCTGTTGCTCGACCCCGGGGTTCGCCTGTTCGAGGCGCAGGGCTTTGCCGCCCTGCCCGCACCGCTCACGCAGCGCCACACGCAGCACGATCTCACGGCCTGGTTCGACACCGCCGACACGCCGGCCGGCCTGCTGCGCATCGGCATCGCGCACGGCAGCGTGCAGGGAATCCTGGCCGAAGGCATCGACGCGGCCAACCCGATCGCGCCGGAGCGCGCAGAGCGCGCCCGGCTCGACTACCTCGCGCTGGGCGACTGGCACGGCACCAAGGGCATCGGTGCGCGCACCTGGTACGCCGGCACGCCCGAGCCCGACCGCTTCCGCGCCAACGACGCCGGCAACGCGCTGCTGGTGGACATCGATGCGCCCGGCGCCACGCCGCAGGTGCGCAGCGTGCCGGTCGGCCAGTACCGCTGGCAGCAGATCGAGGCGGCGCTGCAGGTCGACAGCGACCTCGATGCCCTGCTCGACCAGTTGGCTGCACTGACGCCGCAACACGTGGTCGACCTGCGCCTGCGCGGCCAGCTGGACCTGGCGGCGCGCACGCGGCTGCAGGCCGGCCTGGGCGCTGCGGAAGCCCACGTGCGCCATTTGCAGGCCGACCAGGGCGCGCTGCGCCTGGTGCCGACCGACGCCGACATCGCCGGCCTGCAGGCCGATGGCTACCTGGGCGAGGTGATCGCCGAGCTGCGGGCCGAGGGCGACAGCGAGCGGGCGCAGGACGCACTGGCCCTGCTGGCGGGTCTGCTGGCAGAGCGGGCATGACCATGCAGATCACCCGCCTGCGCGTGGAGCAGTTGCGCCGCTTCCGCGCGCCG
Source organism: uncultured Pseudorhodoferax sp. (assembly GCA_913776795.1). The sequence continues at coordinate 3,835 of CAJYRH010000526.1, forward strand.
CTCGAACTCACCGGCTTCACCCCCGGCCTCAACATCCTGGCCGGCCCCAACGAGGCCGGCAAGAGCACGCTGGTGCGCGCCATCCGCGCCGCCTTCTTCGAACGCCACAAGTCCAGCATGGTCGACGACCTCAGGCCCTGGGACGAGGGCAGCGGCGCCGCGCCGCGCGTGGAGATCGACTTCCAGCTCGCCGGCCAGCCGTACCACTTGGTCAAGAGCTTCCTGGGCAGGAAGCGCTGCGTGCTGGCCATCGGCACGCGCCAGCTCGAAGGTGCGGAGGCCGAGGACCACCTGGCCCAGCTGTTCGGCTATGCCTACTCACCCAAGGGCGCGAGCAAGACCGAGCACCAGGGCATCCCGGGCCTGCTGTGGGTGGAGCAAGGCAGCGGCCAGGAACTGGACGTGCGCCACGCGCGCGAGCACCTGCACGACGCCTTGCACGGCCAGGGCCAGGACGATGCCCATGCCGGCGCACTGGCCGCCACCGGCGGCGATGCGCTGCTCGAGCGCCTGCGCAAGGACCGCGCCGAGCTGCTGACCGGCACCGGCAAGCCCACCGGCGAGCACAAGCAGGCCATCGACGCCGTGGCCCGGCACCAGGACGAGATCGCCGCGCTGGACGCGCAGATCGCGCAGTACCGCGAACAGGTCGACCGGCTCGACCAGCTGCGCCGCGCGCACGCGGCCGACAGCCACCAACGGCCCTGGGAGGCGCTGGAGCGCGACCTGGCGCATGCGCGCGCGCTGCAGACCACGCTGGACGCCAGCGCGCGCCAGCTCGGCGAAGAC
>CAJYRH010000527.1 GCA_913776795.1 uncultured Pseudorhodoferax sp.
GCTCGACAGGCCCTGCACGATGATGCCGTCCAGCACGCGCGGGTCGCGCGCCGTGGCCTGCTCCATCCAGTAGCGGCGGTAGCGGTTGGTGGTCTGCAGCAGCGTGGCCTGCGAGGTGCTGCCCGAGAACCGCGCATAGCCCAGCCACAGTCCAAAGAACCACAGCAAGGCCAGCCAGTCGTACCAGGGCAGAAACATGAGCGCGGTCATGGGCCAAGGATAATCGCGCCCGTGCCTGCGATCCTGAATATCTCCGCCTACAAGTTCGTCCCCCTGCCCGATGCCGCAGACCTGCGCGAGCGGCTGCTGGCCTGCGCTGCCGAGCGTGGCCTCAAGGGCACCGTGCTGCTGGCCGAGGAAGGCATCAACCTGTTCTTGGCCGGCCCCGAGGCCGACGTGCGCGCCTTCGTGGCGCTGCTGCACGCCGACCCGCGCTTCGCCGACATCGCGCCCAAGGAAAGCTGGTCCGAGGCCCAGCCCTTCCGCAAGATGCTGGTCAAGGTCAAGCGCGAGATCATCCGCATGGACCAGCCGCAGATCCGCCCCGACTTCAGCGCCGACGGCGGCCGCGCGCCCGCCGTGCCGGCCGCCACCGTGCGCCGCTGGCTGGACACCGGCATGGACGACGAGGGGCGCCCGGTGGTCACGCTGGACACGCGCAACGCCTTCGAAGTGGATTGCGGCGGCTTCGTGAACGCGATCGACTGGCGCATCGACAAGTTCAGCGATTTCCCTGCCGCACTGGCCGCGCACCAGGCCGAGCTCGAAGGCAAGACGGTGGTGAGCTATTGCACCGGCGGCATCCGCTGCGAGAAGGCCGCCATGCTCATGCGGGCCGCGGGCCTCTCGCATGTCTACCAGCTCGAGGGCGGCATCCTCAAGTACTTCGAGGAAACCGACGGCAAGCACTACCGCGGCGGCTGCTTCGTGTTCGACGAGCGCCGCGCCGTCGACAGCGCGTTGCAGCCCGACCCCTCCGCCGCCGCCTGATGTGGCGCTGCCTGGTCATCGAGGACGAGCCCGAGCACGCCCGCTACATCGCCACCGGCCTGCGTGAACTCGGCCATGCCGTCGTGCACTGCCGCGACGGCGTGACGGGCCTGGCCCGCGCGGTGGAAGAAAACTGGGATGTGGTCGTGCTCGACCGCATGCTGCCCGGCGACGTGGACGGCCTGGCCATCCTCGGCACACTGCGTCGCCTGGGCAAGAAGACGCCCGTGCTGGTGCTCAGCGCGCTCTCGGCCGTGGACGAGCGCATCCGTGGCCTCAAGGCCGGTGGCGACGACTACCTGACCAAGCCCTTTGCCTTTTCAGAACTCGCAGCCCGGCTCGAGGCGCTGGTGCGCCGCTCCGGCAGCGGGCCCGCGGTGCGGCACCTGCAGGTGGCCGACCTGCGCATCGACCTCATGTCGCGCGGTGTGGAGCGTGCTGGCCAGCCCATCGCGCTGCAGCCGCGCGAGTTCCGGCTGCTGGCCTTCCTGGTTTCCAACGCCGGCCAGGTGGTGACCCGCACCATGCTGCTCGAATCGGTCTGGGACTACCAGTTCGACCCGCAGACCAACGTGATCGACGTGCACATCAACCGCCTGCGCAAGAAGATCGACCACGGCTTCGCCCAGCCGCTGATCCATACCGTGCGCGGCGCCGGCTACCAGCTGGCGGCCCAGCCGCCGTGAGCGCCGCGCCGGGCCGCCTCCTGCAAGCGCGCTCCCGCTCGGCGGGACCGGCCGCAGCCCGATGGGTGCCGGCGTGAGGCCCGGCCTGCGCCCCTGGCGCAACTCGGCTGCGTTCCGCCTCGCGCTGGCCTTCGCCGGCATGGCCATGCTGATCATGGTCATCACGCTGTCGGTGTTCTACATCCGCACCGTGGTGCTGCTGGAGCAGCGCACGCTGCGCCAGATCGCCAGCACCACGCAGCAGCTCGAGGCGCGCTTCGAACAGGGCGGCCGCGACGCGCTGGTGCAGGCCATCGAGGAGTCGCTGGGCGACGGCGAGGACTCCGACCGCGAACTGCTGGTACTGCTGAATGCCGATGGCCGGCGCATCGCCGGCAGCACGCGCTTTGCCGACCCGCCGGCATCGGGCAGCGACATCGAAGAGCGGACCCTGTTGCGCAGCGGCCACCCCTCGCCCGGCTACCTGACCACGCGCACGCTGCCCGACGGCTCGCGCCTCGTGGTCGGCCACGACCGCAGCGAGCAGCTGCAGATGGCCGAGCTGGTCGGCGACGCGATCAAGGCCGCCACCTTCCTGGCGCTGCTGCTCGTCATCGGCGGCACCTACCTGTTCCGCGACTTGCTGGAGCAGCGCATCGGCGCACTGCGCAGGACGGCGGCCCAGGTCGCGGCCGGCCAGCTCGCCGAGCGCGTGCAGCCCTCCGAGCGGGACGACGAGTTCGTGCTGCTGGAGCACGACATCAACCGCATGCTGGACCGCATCGAAGGCCTCATGCAGGGCGTGCGCCATGTGTCCGACACGATCGCCCACAACCTGCGCACGCCGCTCACGCGCGCGCTGGCCCGCCTGCACGAGGCACAGCGCGACGGCAGCGACGCCCAAGGGCTGCAGGACGCCTGCGCCGCCACCATCCGAGAGCTCGAGCAGCTCAACACCGTGTTCCACAAGTTGCTGCAGATCGCCGAGGCCGAGGCCGGTGCGCAGCGCCAGCAGTTCACGGCGCAGTCGTTGCACGACATCGCAGCCGACGTGGTCGAGCTCTACGCCGCCGTCGCCGAAGACCAGGGCTGCACGCTGCAGCTCGTCGGCGGCGACCCGGCCCAGGTGCTGGGCGACCGCGACCTGCTGGCCAGCGCCATCGCGAACCTCGTGGACAACGCGCTCAAGTACAGCGCGCAGACGCCGCAAGCGCGTGTGGAGGTGACCGTGCGCGCCCGGCACGAACGGGTCGAGCTCACGGTGCGCGACAACGGTCCCGGCGTGCCGGCAGCCGCACTGGCCCGGCTGGGCCAGCGCTTCTTCCGGCTCGACGAGCGCCTGCCCGGCACCGGCCTGGGCCTGGCCAGCGTATCCGCCATCGCGCACCTGCACGGCGCCGAGCTCACGTTCGAGGACGCCGCCCCCGGCCTGCGCGCGCGCCTGAAACTGCCCGCCGGCTGACCGGCCGCCGAACCTAACCAAACGTTCATCTTCTCGTCATGCACGGCGGGAAGTCCCCTTCCTACGATCGCCCCCGCGCGCCGCCATGGCGCCGTTCCCCCACACGCAGGAGGCAATTTTGGGAATCAAGAGCCAGAGAGACTTTTTT
>CAJYRH010000528.1 GCA_913776795.1 uncultured Pseudorhodoferax sp.
TCGGAGCGACAAGCAACTTGTTGGAACACGTTGCGATGGCACCTCCATGCGGCTTGCTGGCGCTGGACGCGGTCGCCTCCCATCCGAGCGTCGGACGGCCTCGCCGCCGCCTGCGCCTTCAGGCCACAGCGCCACTTGCGCGCAAGGCGACCAACTGCTCGGCCGTGTAGCCCACCTCAGCCAGCAACTCGTCGCTATGCTCGCCGGGCCGGGGTGCTGGCCGGCGCACGTCGAATGCATGGCCGCTCATCTGCACGGGGCTTGCTAATGCCGCACCGCCTGGCGCATCCAGCACCATGCGGCGCGCGCGGAACTGCGGGTCCTTGAGGGACTCGTCCAGGCGCAACACAGGCGTCACGCAGCATTCATTGTCGGCAAAGACCTCTTGCCAGTACGCGAGCGGCCTGGAGGCGATGAGCTCGGCCACGTCGGCCCGCACCGCCTCGGCCTCGGCAGCGCTGGCGGGCAGATGGCGCGGCTTGAGGTCCGGCCGCGCAATGGTTTCGCAAAAGCTTTCCCAGAACTTGCGCTCGAGCGCGCCCACGGCCAGATGGCGGCCGTCGCGCGTCCTGTACAGGCCGTAGCAGGGCAGCGCGCCTGAGAGTTTGTCGGCGCCTGCCGGCTTGGTCGCACCGTGGCTGTTCAACGTGACCATGGCCACAAGGTTGTGGGCCAGCGCGGCATCGGCCATGGCGATGTCCACATGCCGGCCGCGGCCGGTGCGGCCGGCGTCGAACAATGCGGCCAGCAGCCCCATGGCAGAAGTCAGCGCGCCCCCCATGAGGTCCGCGACGGGCAGGTTGGACAGGGCCGGGTCGCCGGCACGGCCGATCTGCTCGCTGACGCCAGCAAGCGCACAGTAATTGAGATCGTGGCCCGGCGCGTCGCGCATGGGACCGTTCTGGCCGTAACCTGTGATGCTGCAGAACACCAGCTTGGGGTTGATCTCGGCCAGCGCGGCATAGCCCACGCCCAGACGGTCCATCACGCCGGGGCGAAAACCCTCAACGAGCACGTCAGCCGTGCGCACGAGCGCCTTGAGGGCCTCCACGCCTGCCCGCTGCTTCAAGTCGAGGCGGAGCGCGCGCTTGTTGCGATGGACCAGCGCGCGCAGCGCAGGCGCGGCGTAATCGCCTGCGCCGGTGTCCTCGATCTTGACCACGTCGGCGCCGAGATCGGCCAGGTGCAGGGTGCAGACGGGCCCGGGCAGCAGCCGCGTGAGGTCGAGCACGCGGACGCCGGCCAACGGCGCGCGTGGCGTATGGGTGTCATTCGTCATGATGGGCAGTCTAGGCAGCGCCCGCCGCGTCGGCGATGGCCGATTGGATGCTTCGGATTGGCTTGAACGATCAACGCGCAGCGCCGACGGCGACCAGCGCATCGATGGCTGCAGTCCCGTAGCCGAGTTCCGCCAGAACCTCGCGCGTGTGCTGGCCGCGGCGCGCGCCAGGGCCGGGCGGCCGCGGTGCCCCACTGCCGAACCGCGCTGCGCCGGCCGGCAGCCGCACGCGGCCGGCGTCGCCGTTGGGCACTTCGCACAGGCTGGCGTTGTGCACCACCTGCGGGTCACTCAGCACCTCGGCACGACCATTCACGCGGCCCACGGGCACGCCGTGGGCCATCAGCCGGCGCACCGCCTCGTCGGTCTCCATTTCGGCCAGCACAGGGCCGAGTTCTTCGCGCAGCGCCTGGCCATGGCGCTGCAGCGCCGGCACGCTGGAAAAGCGCGGGTCGTCGGCCAGCTCCGGCCGGCCCAGGGCCGTGCACAGGCCGAGCAGTTCGCTGCGCTGCGGCGTGTTCATCGTGAGGGCGCCGTTGCGCGTCTTCCAGGGCCGGTGGCTGATGCCGAACTCGGGTGCGGGCAGCGGCGCATCCTCCAGGAAGACGTGGTTGTACATGGCGTCCGGCCACTGAAAGGCCACGGCCGCGTCGAGCATCGAGACCTGCACGCGCTGGCCACCAGCACCGCGCTCGCGCGCCAGCAGCGCCGCTGAGATGGCCTGCGCAGCAGTCAGCGCGGTAAGTTTGTCGCACAGCGTGGTGGTGACGAGCAGCGGCTCGCCACCGGCCGGCTGGGCGTGCACCGCGCACATGCCCGACAGGGCCTGGATCACGGCGTCGTAGGCGCGTCCCTCGGCATAGGGGCCGTCGGGGCCGAAGCCGGTGATGGAGGCATGTACGAGGCCGGGGTTGAGTTCTTCGAGCACCGCACGGCCGAATCCAAGCCGCGCCAGGGCTTGCGGCCGCATGTTGTCCACCAGCACGTCGGCGCTGCGCAGCAGGGCGCGCAGCACCGCGCGGCCCGCCTCGGTCTTCAGATCGAGCGTGATGCAGCGCTTGCCGCGGTTGGCTGCGATGAACATGGCCGACAGATCGCCCTTGGCCGGGCCGATGCGCCGGCTGGTGTCGCCCTCGGGCGACTCGACTTTGACCACGTCCGCGCCTTGGTCGGCCAGCATGCTCACGGCCAGCGGTCCGGCCAGCATGGTCGACCACACGGATGCCGCGCAGCGGCGCTTTTGGGTCGGGCTTGTTGTTCGTCTCCATCACCATCCGCCCCTTTCGAGCCAGTCCTCGAGCATGGGCAGCCGGTCGACGCCCCAGAAGACCTCGCCGTCGGCCACGAAGGTCGGCGCGCCCCATACGCCGGCTGCCATGGCCACTTCGGTGGCCAGCCGCAGCCGGTCCCTGCTGGCCTGGCCTTTCAGCAGCATGGGCAGGTCCACCACATCGGACTGCGTGGCCGCCGCAATGTCCATCAGCGCCTGCTCGTCGCGCGGCGAATCACCCAGCGCGTGGTGGCGGCGAAACACCTCGACCGCGAAGCGCTTAGCCGCCTGCGCGTCGACATCGTGGATGAGCCAGAACGCGCGGTCGGCGGCCACATTGGCGAATGCCGCGGTGTCGCCCGGCGCATAGGGCACGTCCAGCCAGCGTGCGACACGGCCGATGTCCTTGCGGATGTAGTCGCCCTTGATCGGCAGCGCCGTGAGTGCCTGCGGCATGCCCAGCACGTCCTTCATGACGCTGCGCATGTGGAAGGCGTGCCAGCGCACCTGGCGGCCATGGCGCGCGGCCAGCGCCTCGATGCGCGTGGAACCGAAGTAGCCGTAGGGAGAGAAGAAGTCGAAATAGAAATCCAGCATGGGGGCTGGAGCATGCGCCGCGTGGCCGGACCGCTCAATGGCCGCTTCGGCCAGCGGCGATGGCGCGATCGACCAAAGCAGGCTGCGATGGGCCCATTGCGCCATGCGGGGTGAGCGCAACGGCCAAGGCATCGCCACCTTCCGCTGGCGACCATGCCCGGGTACCCGGCTGCATGGACACACACGACGCCGTGACCCGGGCCCTGCTGCTGGACGCGCGGATGCTCTCCGCGCTGCGCATCAGGTGCGCGTGATGTGCGCCTGCCGGTACTCGCCCGGGGCCACGCCCGTCCACTGCTTGAAAGCGCGCTGGAAGGTGCTGGACTCCGAGAAGCCCAGACGCTCGGCGATCTCGGGCAGGGTGAGTTCGGGGCGCGCCAGGTACTCGATCGCCGCGTCGCGCCGCAAACCCTCCTTGATGCCGCGGTAGCCCTGGCCCTCG
>CAJYRH010000529.1 GCA_913776795.1 uncultured Pseudorhodoferax sp.
CTCGACGTGCGGCGCCAGACCCAGACCGTGCTCAACACGCTGGACAAGGCCCAGACGCGCAGCAACGTGCTGACGCGGCGCCTGCGCCACGTAGAGGCGCTGCCCGGCACGCAGGCCCTGCTGCCCGAGGAAGACGAGGCGGACGGCGCCCCATGACGGGCCGCGCATTGCTGCGCCTGATCGCAGCCCAGGTCTGCCTGCACGCCACCATGGCCGGCATGCGCTTGGCCACGCCGCTTCTGGCGCTGCAGCAGGGCCACAGCCCGGCAGCCGTGGGCGTGCTGATCGCGCTGTTTGCGCTCACCCAGGTCTTCCTTGCGCTGCCAGCCGGCCGCTTCGCCGACCGCCACGGCCTGAGACGCCCGATGGCGCTGTCGGCTGCTGCGGCCTCGACGGGCGTATTGCTTGCGCTGTCGTGGCCCAGCTTCGCGGCCATGTGCGTGGCCGCACTGATGACGGGCGGGGCCACCGGCGCGACCGTGATCGCGTTGCAGCGCCACGTCGGCCGCTCGGCACACGACACCGCCGAGCTCAAGCGCATGTTCAGCTGGCTGGCCATCGCGCCGGCTGCCGCCAACTTCCTGGGGCCCTTCGCAGCGGGCCTGCTGATCGACCATGCCGGTCGCACGCCGGCGGACCTGCTGGCCTTCCGCGTGAGCTTCTTCGCACTGGCGCTGCTACCACTGGCCAGCTGGCTGCTGGTGCGGCGTGCGCCAGAGCAGCCGCACAGCCCGCCGCCCGCAGGCGCCGCGCCCACGCGCGCCTGGGACCTGCTGCGCACGCCTCTGTTCCGTCGCCTGCTGTTCGTGAACTGGCTGCAGTCCTCCAGCTGGGACGTGCATTCCTTCGTTTTGCCGGTGCTGGGCCACGAGCGTGGCCTGAGCGCCGCCGTGATCGGCACGCTGCTGGGCGCCTTCGCCATCGCCGCCGCGCTGGTGCGCGTGGTGCTGCCTGTGATCGCGGCGCGCTTGGCCGAGCGCCATGTGATCTTCACCTCCACCGTGGTGACCGCAGCGGTGTTTGCGGTCTACCCGCTGCTGCACTCGCCCTGGTCCATGGGCGTCTGTTCAGTGGTGCTGGGCGTGGCTTTGGGTGCCGTGCAGCCCATGGTCATGAGTCTGCTGCACCAGATCACACCGTCCCACCGCCAGGGCGAGGCGCTGGGCCTGCGGCTCATGACCATCAACGCCTCCAGCGTCGCCATGCCCATGCTGTTCGGCTCGGTCGGCGCGCTGATCGGCATCGGCGGCGTGTTCTGGATCGTCGGCGGCGTGCTGGCCTTGGGCGGGCGCGCCGTGCTGGGCTTGCGGATCGAATCCGGCGATCAAAGGGTATAGAACGCCTGGATCGCGGCCCAGGCGTCCTCAGGACGGTCCACGTAGCTGAAGAGCTTGAGGTCGTCCGGCGAGATCGCGCCTTCTTCGATCAACACATCGAAATCCAGCAGGCGCTTCCAGTAGTCCGAGCCGAACAGCACGATGGGCACCGGCTTGGCCTTGCCGGTCTGCACCAGCGTGAGCACCTCGAACAGCTCGTCGAGCGTGCCGAAGCCGCCCGGGAACGCCACGAGCGCCTTGGCACGCATCATGAAGTGCATCTTGCGCAGCGCGAAATAGTGGAACTTGAAGGACAGGCCGGGCGTGATGTAGCGGTTGCCGCTCTGCTCGTGCGGCAGCGCGATGTTCAGGCCCACGTTGGCTGCGCCCGCCTCGTGAGCGCCACGGTTGGCTGCCTCCATGATGCCGGGGCCGCCGCCGGTGCAAATGAACAACTGTTCTGCCGGGCTGCAACTGGCGCTGTGGCGAGCCACCAGCGCGGCAAAGCGACGGGCCTGGTCGTAGTACTGGGCGTTGCGCATGCGGCGCTCGGCCAGCCGCAGTGCCTTGTCGTCTCCGCTGGTGCGCGCGGCCGCCAGTTCCAGCTCGGCTTGCTCGGGCGCCGGGAAGCGCGCGCTGCCGAAGACCACGATGGTGTTCTGGATGCCCTGGGCATGCTGCTCCAGGTCCGGCTTGAGCATTTCCAGCTGGAAACGGATACCGCGCGTCTCGCGGCGCAGCAGGAATTCCGGATCGGCGAACGCCAGTCGGTAGGCATCGGGCTGCAATGGCTGGCCTTGGTCTGCATGCGCCTGCAACTGGGCCCAGGCACCAGCCACGTCCACATTGAGCTTGTCGAGGTTGTCGGTGTTTTCCATCGGCGGTGATTGTGCAGTCAAAGCAGGACGCGAACGACTCTCCAGGCTGGCCGGCGGCGAGGCCGCCGTCCTACGCGGGCTTCGGCCGGTGCCGACAGTGCGCGCAGACGAGGCGCGCCACCATTACTGAAGGCCGCCGGCGCACTCCGACGGGCCTTCGACCAACCTGTCAGGAAAGGACATTCCTCATGAACAAGAACCAAGTTTCCGGCCGAATCGAGCAGGCTGGAGGCGCCGTCAAGGAAGTTGCGGGCAAGGCCACTGGCAATGCCAGCCTGGAGGCGAAAGGCAATGTTCAGAAAAATTCGGGCAAGGCCGAGGGGCACCTTGGCGATGCACGCGAGCGTGCCAAGGACAACGCCAAGCGCACCATCGACAACCTTTGAGGAGAACAGCATGAACAGCACCAAGCACATCACTTCGCGGGCCGCCGGCCTGCTGGCCGCCAGCGCCCTTGCCCTGGGTCTCGTGGCTTGCGGCGAGCGGGTGGACACCGCCGGCACCCAGCCGGCACCGAGCGCAGAGCCCACCGTCGGCCAACGCATGGATTCGGCCGTTGAGCGCACCGAGAACGCCGCCGGCAACATGGCGCAGAACATCGAGCGAAAGGTCGATGACGCAGCGATCACCGCTTCGGTCAACGCGAGCCTGGCCAAGGACCCTGACCTGTCCGCAATGAAGATCGACGTCGACACCAAAGCCGGTGTGGTCACTCTGAGCGGACCAGCGCCTACCCCCGCAGCCAAGGAACGTGCAACCAGCCTCGCCCAGGCGGTGGACGGCGTGGCCGGTGTCAACAACAACCTGGAAGTGCGGGCCAGCTAAGGCGCTCCACACCACTGATCCACGGCCGCTCGCTGAGCGGCCTTTTTCTTGGGAGCGCGGGCTCTGGCTCGACCTGAAAGGCAGCTTCCCGTATGTTGATTGCAGCAGCTGCAGCGCGGCCCCTCCGCAATGGGTTGCGGGCGGGATGGAGCTCGGGCTCTCGATCCGGCAGGCCTGCACCCAAACGCGGTCGGCCGTCCGTGACGGCTGCCTCGAACGCTGCCACGATGCCGATGCCGATGCCGGTGCCGGTGCCGGTGCCGATGCCGATGCCGATGTCGATGCCGGTGCCGGTGCCGGCGTGCATGGCGTAGAGTCGGACGCGATGCGCATCCTGCTCACATCCGATCTCCACTACAAGCTGCGCCAGTACGACTGGCTCTTGCAGGGCGCCACCCAGTTCGACGCGGTGGTGGTGGCCGGCGACCACCTGGACGTGGTTTCGGTGGTACCTGGCGAGGTGCAGGTCGCAGCACTGTCGGCCACGCTGGTGCGGCTTGCCACGCTGGTTCCAGTGCTTGCCTGTTCCGGCAACCACGACCTCAATGCCCGCAATGCTGCCGGCGAAAAGACAGCCGACTGGCTCGATGCATTGCGCAGCCCGCGTCTGGCCGTAGACGGGGACAGCGTGTGCATCGCAGGTACGCTGTTCACCGTCTGCCCCTGGTGGGACGGACCGCATGCGCAAGCCGCAGTGCAACAGCAGATCCAGCTGGCGGCATCCCGGCGCAGCGAGGCCTCCACCGGTCGATGGGTCTGGGTCTACCACGCACCGCCGCAGGGCGCGCTGAGCTGGAATGGTCGTCGCCACTACGGCGATCCGATGTTGCCCGGGCTGGTGGCCGAACACCGTCCGACGGCCGTTCTGTGCGGCCATATTCACGAGGCGCCGTTCAGGTCCGGTGGGGCCTGGGCAGAGCGCATCGGCACGACCTGGCTCTTCAACCCGGGGCAGCAGATCGGCGATGTGCCAGCCCGAGTCGAAATCGACTTTGCGGCCGGTTCGGCCACCTGGAAGTCACTGGCCGGCACCGAGACGCTTGTGCTGCACGAGGGTCAGTAGCCCGGGACATCCGGACGTTCCGACCCGGGAGGCTGCGGCGCGGCAGGCTGCAGTTCCATGAGCCGCGCCAACACCTGGTCCATCAAGGCCAGGTGCGTGCCGGTCCCCGCGTACTGTTGTTGCAGGTCTACCAAATACGCCGTCACGGTCTGCAGCCGGCGCGCAAGCAGCCGCGCGATTGCCAGGGTCAGCGCCGGATCGCTGCG
>CAJYRH010000530.1 GCA_913776795.1 uncultured Pseudorhodoferax sp.
GCGGTGACGATGCCGATGGAGTTGGCGACCAGGGTGCGCAGGTGGTCGGCGTTGGCCGTGATGCCGTCCACGCAGCGCGAGGCCAGCGTGAGGCAGGCGCTGCGCAGGTGGGCCACGCTCTTGAACAGGCTGTGCGCGATGATGGGTTCGAAGGCATTGAGCTGCAGCTGCCCAGCCTCGGCCGCGAAGCTGACCGTGATGTCGTTGCCGATCACCTCGAACGCGACCTGGTTGACCACCTCCGGAATCACCGGGTTGACCTTGCCCGGCATGATGCTGGAGCCGGCCTGCATGGCCGGCAGGTTGATCTCGTTCAGGCCCGCGCGCGGGCCGCTGGACAGGAGCCGCAGGTCGTTGCAGATCTTCGTCAGCTTGACCGCCACGCGCTTGAGCACGCCGGACAGCTGCACGAAGGCGCCGCAGTCCTGCGTGGCCTCGATCAGGTTGGGCGCGGTGACGAGCGGGATGCCGGTGATGCGCTGCAGATGCTTGAGCACCAGGGGCGCGTAGTCCGGGTGCGCCGTGATGCCGGTGCCGATGGCCGTGGCACCCATGTTGATTTCGCAGATCAGCAGCACGGCCTCGCGCAGGCGCTGCTGGTCTTCCTCGATCATCACGGCATAGGTGCCGAACTCCTGGCCGAGCGTCATGGGCACGGCGTCCTGCAGCTGGGTGCGCCCCATCTTGAGGATGTCCTTGAATTCTTCCGCCTTGCGCGCGAACGACAGGCGCAGCACTTCCATGGCCTCGACCAGCCCGGCGATACCGAACCAGGTGGCGATCTTGAGCGACGAGGGATACACGTCGTTGGTGCTCTGGCCGATGTTGACCTGCTCGTTCGGGTGCAGGTGCTGGTACTGGCCCCTGGCATGGCCCAGCAGCTCCAGCGCGCGGTTGGCGATGACCTCGTTGGCGTTCATGTTGGTCGACGTGCCGGCGCCGCCCTGGATCACGTCGACGACGAACTGCTCGTGCAGCCTGCCGGCCAGCAATTCGTCGCAGGCAGCGGAAATGGCGTTGCAGCGCTCCGTGTCCAGCAGGCCCAGCTCGTGGTTGGCGTGCGCGGCGGCCTGCTTGACGCAGGCCAGGGCCTTGATGAGTTCCGGGTAGATCGAGATGGCCGTGCCGGTGATCGGGAAGTTCTCGACAGCGCGCAGCGTGTGCACGCCGTAGTAGACCTCTGCAGGCACCTGGCGGTCGCCCAACAGGTCGTGCTCGATGCGAAACGCAGGGGTGCTCATGCGCTGTCTCCTGGTCGTGGATGCGCCAGTGTAGAAGCGCGCGTGCGGGCTGCCGCATGCCGAGTTTGCATGCCGACGCGTGCGTCTCAGGCGTACGGCGCCAGCACTTCGGCAAGCCGTGCGAACCCGGCCCGGATCTCCGGTTCGGTGACGGCACCGTAGCCCAGCACCAGCCCCTTCATCGGTGCCGGCCGGCGCAGGCTGTACATCGACAGCGGCCGGGTCATCACACCAGCTGCCAGGGCGGCATCGGCGACGGCGGCGTCGTCCACCGCGTTGGGCAGTCCCAGCACCAGGTGCAGGCCGGCATCGCTGCCCAGCATCGGCAGCCGGCTTGCGAACCGATCCGTGACGGCCTCGATCAAGGCCGCCCGCCGCGTGGCGTAAACACCGCGCATGCGCCGGATGTGGCGGGCGTAGTGCCCTTCGCGCAGGAAGCGCGCAAGCACGGCCTGCTGCAGGGTCTGGCCTTCGCGGTAGAGCTCGTTCAGCGCCCGCGTGAAGCTGTCGACCAGATCGCGCGGCAGCACCAGGTAGGCCAGGCGCAGCGAGGGGTAAAGCGTCTTGGAGAAGGTGCCCAGATAAAGCACCCGGCCCTGCTCGTCCAGGCCCTGCAGGGAGGGCAGCGGCCGTGCGGCGAATCGGAACTCGCTGTCGTAGTCGTCCTCGACGATCCAGACACGATGGCGCGCGGCGTAGTCCAGCAACTGGCGCCGCCGGCCATGGCTCATCAGGACGCCCGTGGGGTATTGGTGCGCAGGCGAGAGAAACATCAGGCGCGGCGGCCTTTCAAGCTGCTGCTCGCTCGGCGCCAGGCCCTCCGCGTCCAGGTCCACAGGTTCCAGCGCCAACCCCGCGCTGCGGAACATGGCGCGCGCGCCCCAGTAGCCCGGGTCTTCGAGCCACACCGTGTCGCCACGGTCGGCGAGCAACTGTGCGACCAGGTGCAAGGCCTGTTGGGTGCCGCTGGTGACCACCACCTGGGCCGGGTCGCAGGCCACGCCGCGCGTGCTGCCAAGGTAGTCGGCCACGGCCTCACGCAGGGCCGGATGGCCGGCCCCCGTGGCGTAGCTCAGGTGGGCGGGTTGCACCTCGCGCCAGGCCTGGCTCTGCAGCCGGCTCCACACCTTGGCAGGGAACAGGCGCACCTCGGGCACACCGGGCGTGAACGCACCCCACTGCATCGGGCTGGCCAGCGCGCCTTGCACCAGTTCGACTCCGCGCGACGACAGCGGCGATGCCTCCGGGCCGGCACTGCGCAGTGCACTGCGCACCCGCCCCACGAAGCCCGGCGCCGCCTCTGCAACATAGGTGCCGCGCCCCACCCCGGCCTGCGCCAAGCCTTCGAGCACGAGCTGCTCGTAGACCTGCACGACGGTGTTGCGCGCGATGCCCAGCGCCTGGGCCATGGCCCGCGTGGGCGGCAACTTGTGGCCCGCCGCCAGCGTCG
>CAJYRH010000531.1 GCA_913776795.1 uncultured Pseudorhodoferax sp.
GTCGCCATGTGGAGGCTACAGGCAGTCGTAACCCACTGTCGAGGAATTTTGCTGGTTTCGTCGCCAACGACGCCGTCCACTTGCGCTGTTTGCAGCGCGTCTGCTCCACCTGGTTACCCTGCGTGCAGGAACTCCATCTGCGTACCCGCCAGCTGGAGCACATCGCCGTGCTTGAGGTCAACGGGCGTCGTGCCGACTGGAATGCCGTTCACGACCGGTGCGTGGGTACCTTCCACATGCACGACCACGTAGCCATGGGGCCTGCGCGTGATTGCTGCAACTGCCACGCCAGCCTTGCCGATCGTGGTGACGACCTTGACCAAGGCCACTTCACGGCCGGCGGCCGAGCCTGAGGTGACGCGGATCGACGCCGGCGCCGCGGCAGTTTCAAGTTCGGCGCCCAGCACGGTATCGAACGCCCTGCGCTGCGGCGTCGGGGCTTCGGCATGCGCCACGGCCGGTGCCTGTGGTGGCGTCACTCGTAGCTCTGCCACGTCCTGCGCGTCGTGCAGGAACTTGATCTTGTACTTGCCGATTTCGACCATGTCGTTGTGACGCAGCACCTGCCGGCGGATGGGTTTGCTGTTGACGTAGGTCCCGTTGGTGCTGTTGAGGTCCTCCAGCTGGACTTCGCTGCCTGACATCAGTACGGCCGCGTGCTCGCCGCTAACGGCCAGATGGTCGATCACGACGTCGTTGTAAGGGCGCCTGCCGAGCGTCGTGCGTTCCTTGGTAAGCTGGACTTCCTTGATGACAACACCGTCGATCGAGACGATCAACTTAGGCATGGTCGGCTCCTGGATCTGATCATGTGGATGTCGATGGGTGTTCAATTGCGCAAAAGTCTGGAAACCAGGCCTTGCCGGATGGCTGGTGCGGACATCGCATGTGCGAGCAGGACGGTGATGTTATCCCGGCCGCCGTTGGCGTTCGCCTGGTCAATGAGGCGGCGTGCCTTCTGCTCCAGCGACCCACCGGACCGCAGCACAGCGCCGATCTCGCTGTCGTTCAACATGTCCGATAGTCCGTCGGAGCACAGCAGATAGAGGTCGCCAGCCTCCACCACGAACTCGTTGAGCTCCAGTTCCACGCCGGATTCGATGCCCAGCGCGCGTGTGACCAGGTTGCGTTGCGTCGAGACGGCGGCCTGCGAAGGAGTGATCAGCCCGGCATCGAGCTGCTGCTGCAGCAGCGAATGGTCTCGGGTGATCTGCTGCAATTGCTGCTCGCGCAACCGGTAAACGCGCGAGTCGCCGATATGGCCGATCAACAGCCGCTGGTCTTGGAACACGGCCACGACAAGCGTCGTGCCCATCCCGGCGCACTCCGGATCGTCCCGTGCCGTGCTGAGGATGGCCTGATTGGCATGCTGCACGCTGCGGTCCATGGCCTTTCGGATCTCGCGCGCGGACGCTCCAGTACCGCTCGCTGCGAACCAATCTGCCAATTCGGCAAGGATTCCCGTGACCGCCATGCTGCTGGCCACTTCGCCCGCGTTGTAGCCCCCCATTCCGTCGGCCAGTACGCTGAGGCCAAGCACAGGATCGAACGCGGCAGCATCTTCATTGTTGAGCCGCAACCGGCCGGGATGGGTCAGTGCCTGGAACGCGTAGTTCATGGCGCGGCCGTGCAAGCGTGATCCCGGGCGCCGATGGGCCCTGATTTGTTTGCGTGAAGATCGGTAGGCTGTGCCTGCACTCGTGCCCTTTGCATGGCTTGCGTCTGCGTGGAACCGCCAAGCATGCAGGCGAAGGGCGCTCAGCGGCTAAAGCCGGCAATAGCAGCGCACCGAACGAGGGCAGCGGCGTCGATCCGACATTCTGTTACATGACGACGCCATTCGCCGCAAAGCAAGAAAAATATCGCTGTCAGGCAGTCAAATGGTGCTCGGCCTGCGCCGTTCATGCAACAGCGGTGCGTCCGCCGGGCGAGACTCAACGGTTGCTGCGGCGCTGAAGCCAGTTACCCAGCGCGACGACCAGCACCGCTCCCGCCAAGCCGGCCGCCTTGATGGTGGTCTCGCTGACTTCACCCAGGTACCTGGCGACTGCCGGGTCGGTCAGCAGCATCTCGCCGGCCAGGAAGCCCAGCAGGGCCGCGCCGATGGTGATGATGATGGGGAAGCGCTCCATGACCTTGGTCAGCAGCGATGCGCCAAACACGATCAGGGGAATGCTGACGAGCAGACCCAGGACCAGCAGCGGCAGGTTGCCCTGGGCCGCCGCAGCGACCGCCAGCACGTTGTCCAGGCTCATGACGAGGTCGGCCACCAGGATGGTGCGGATGGCATTGAACATGCCGGACACCTCCGCGTCGCCACCATCCCCATCGCCCTCACCCGTCAACAGGTCCACGCCGATGTAGACCAGCAGGCCGGCGCCGATCATCTTCAGAAACGGCAGCGTCAACAGGCGGATGGCCACAATGGTCAGCACGATCCGCATCACGATGGCGGCGGCGCTGCCGAAGAAGATGGCCTTGCCGCGCTGCTCTGGCTTGAGCGTCCGCGCGGCCATGGCGATGACCACGGCGTTGTCGCCCGACAACACCACATTGGCCAGCAGGATGGAGCCAAATGCGCTCCAGAACATCGGGGAAGACAGGTCAAGACCCAGGAACATGGACGATTTCTCCGGCTGTTATGAATGCGAAAGCGCCCGTCCAGGGCGCTTTCTTGTGTGCCGGGTCAGTTTACCCAGCGATCCGGAGCGGCGCAGTTCGTGGAACTGCGTAGCCTGACCAGAACCTGACCGATTCTTACAGCTTGGACTTGAGCAGGCGGCCCAGTTCCGAGAAGTTGCGCGTGATCGTGAAACCGCACTCTTCCATGATGGCCAGCTTGGCATCGGCCGTGTCGGCGCCGCCGGAGATCAGCGCACCGGCGTGGCCCATGCGCTTGCCCGGAGGGGCGGTCACTCCGGCGATGAAGCCGACCACGGGCTTCTTCATGTTTTCCTTGCACCAGCGGGCCGCGTCGGCCTCGTCAGGCCCGCCGATCTCGCCGATCATGATCACGGCGTCGGTTTCCGGATCTTCGTTGAAGGCCTGCATCACGTCGATGTGCTTCAGGCCATTGATCGGGTCGCCACCGATGCCGACGGCGCTGGACTGGCCCAGCCCGATTTCGGTCAGCATGGCCACGGCTTCATAGGTCAGCGTGCCGGAGCGCGAGACCACGCCCACACGGCCCTTGCGGTGGATGTGGCCGGGCATGATGCCGATCTTGATTTCGTCGGGCGTGATCAGGCCGGGGCAGTTGGGGCCCAGCAGCAGCGTTTTCTTGCCGCCGGCCGCTTCCTTGGCCTTCATCTTGTTGCGCACTTCGAGCATGTCCCGCACCGGGATGCCTTCGGTGATGCAGATGGCCATGTCCAGGTCGGCCTCGACGGCTTCCCAGATCGCGGCGGCCGCGCCCGGAGGCGGCACGTAGATCACCGAGACGGTGGCGCCGGTCTGCTGGGCGGCTTCCTTGACGGAGGCGTAGATCGGGATGTTGAAGATCGACTCGCCGGCCTTCTTCGGATTCACACCGGCGACGAAGGCGTTCTTGCCGTTCGCGTATTCCTGGCACTTTTCCGTGTGGAACTGGCCGGTCTTGCCAGTGATGCCCTGGGTGATGACCTTGGTGTCTTTGTTGATGTAGATCGACATGACGCTTCCTTACTTCTTGACCGAGCCCACGACCTTCTGGGCCGCTTCCGCCATGGTGTCTGCGCTGATGATGGGCAGGCCCGACTCGGCCAGCATCTTCTTGCCCAGCTCTTCGTTCGTGCCCTTCATGCGCACGACCAGCGGCACGGACAGGTTCACGGCCTTGCAGGCTGCGATCACGCCGGTGGCGATGGTGTCGCACTTCATGATGCCGCCGAAGATGTTGACCAGGATGGCCTGGACGTTCTTGTTCTTCAGCATGATCTTGAAGGCTTCGGTCACCTTCTCGGGCGTGGCGCCACCGCCCACGTCCAGGAAGTTGGCCGGCTCGCCGCCGAACAGCTTGATGGTGTCCATGGTGGCCATGGCCAGGCCGGCGCCGTTCACCAGGCAGCCGATGTTGCCGTCCAGGCTGATGTAGGCCAGGTCGAACTTGGAGGCTTCCACTTCGGCCGGGTCTTCCTCGTCCAGGTCGCGCAGGGCCACGATCTCGGGGTGGCGGAACAGCGCGTTGCTGTCGAAGTTGAACTTGGCGTCCAGGGCGATCACGTTGCCCTTGCTATCACGGTTCAGCGGATTGATCTCGACCAGCGAGGCGTCCGTTTCCATGTAGCAGGTGTAGAGCTTCTTCAGGATGTCGACGGTCTGCGCGGTCGAATCGGCCGGCATGCCGATGCCGTCGGCGATTTGCTTGGCTTGCGCGTCGGTCAGGCCTTCCTTGGGGTCGGCGAACACCGTGATGATCTTCTCGGGCGTGGAGTGGGCCACTTCCTCGATGTCCATGCCGCCTTCGCTCGACGCGATGAAGGCCACCTTCTGCGTGGCGCGGTCGGTCACGGCGGAGATGTAGTACTCCTTCTGGATGTCGGCACCGTCCTCGATGTACAGGCGGCGAACCTTCTGGCCTTCGGGGCCGGTCTGGTGCGTCTTGAGCTGCATGCCCAGGATCTGGCCAGCCAGTTCCTTGACCTGCTCGATGCTCTTGGCCACCTTCACGCCGCCGCCCTTGCCACGGCCGCCCGCGTGGATCTGGGCCTTGACCACCCACACCGGGCCGCCGAGCTTCTGGGCGGCCTCGACCGCCTCCTGCACCGTGTAGGCCGGAATGCCGCGGGGCACCGGTACGCCGAACTTGGCAAGGATTTCCTTGCCTTGGTACTCGTGAATCTTCATGAGGAGGTCTCTCGGAAGAGGGTTGGGGACAGAGACGCGCACACGTGGGAACGCTGTTGTCCACGAGCGACGGATGCTTGACAACCCGACTGCGGACAGCCGGCGACTGTATCATGGTGCGCCGCACCAATTTCGTGCGGTCAACACGTACTTTCACCGAGCAACCCCATGGCCAAAATCTTCATCGATGGCGAGGCCGGCACCACCGGCCTGCAGATCCGCGAGCGGTTGCAGGCCATGCCGCAGGTCGAGCTCGTCAGCATCGCACCCGAATTGCGCAAGGACGCGTCGGCCAAGCGTGACCTGATGGCTGGCGTCGATCTGGTCGTGCTGTGTCTGCACGACGACGCCGCCATCGAGTCCGTCGCGCTGATCGATCAGTTGCAGGGCGGCCAGCCCAAGATCGTCGACGCCTCCACGGCGCACCGCGTGAACCCGGCATGGGTCTTCGGCTTTCCGGAGCTGGTGGTCGGGCATGCCCAGAAGGTCGCGCAGGCCGACCGCGTGGCGAACCCGGGTTGCTACGCCACGGGCGCCATCGCCATCGTGCGGCCGCTGGTCGATGCCGGCCTGCTGCCCGCGGATTTTCCGATCGCGCTGCCTTCCGTCAGCGGCTACTCCGGTGGTGGCCGCACCATGATCGAGGCCTACGAGAAGAACGAGGCGCCGCTGTTCGAAACGTATGCGCTGGGCCTCAAGCACAAGCACATCCCGGAGATCATGCAGTACACGGGGCTCACGCGCCGGCCGGTCTTCATCCCCTCGGTCGGCAACTTCCGCCAGGGCATGCTGGTGCAGCTGCCGCTGCACCTGGACACGCTGCCAGGCCAGCCGCGCGCGGCCGACCTGCACGAAGCCCTGGCCAGCCACTACGCGAAGAGCAACACGTCCGAACAGTTCGTCCAGGTGCTGCCGCCGACCGACAGTGGCAAGCTCGACGCGCTGGCGCTCAACGACACCAACCGGCTCGAGATCCGCGTGTTCCCGAACGAGGACGCGCGCCATGCGGTCGTCATCGCGCGGCTGGACAACCTGGGCAAGGGTGCCAGCGGCGCGGCGGTGCAGAACTTGAAGTTGATGCTGGGCTTGTAAGCCCCGCCGAGACGCGTCAGCTGCGCGACACCGATGGCGGTTGGGGGCTGAACGCATAGGGCAGCGCGCCCAGCAGCACCAGCACACCGGCGCAGCCGAAGATGGCCGACCAGGTTGCATCCAGCGTCCAGCCCGCCCGTTGGGCAGCGTCTGAAATTTGGCCGAAAGCCCAGGCTGCCAGTGCAGAGCCCAAAAACACGAAGCTGTTGAGCAGGCCCAGGCCGCGCCCGCGCAGGGCCGGCGGCAACAGTTCGCGCCCATGTGTCATGACAAGCGGGTGCAGCATGCCCACGGTCACGAGCAAGGCCATCGGTGCCAGGTGCGCCAGCATCGCGCCGCCACTTGGCTGAAGCACCAGGACCAGCGCGCCGGCCAGCGACAGCAGTGTCCATCCGAGCACGGTGGCGCGCAGACCGTTGCGACGCACCAGCC
>CAJYRH010000532.1 GCA_913776795.1 uncultured Pseudorhodoferax sp.
GAGGCCAGCCAAAGGGCCTGCGGTATAACGCCCCGCCATGTCCGGCACGCACCACACCGTCGCCATCGCGCAGGCCCAGCGCATGCTGCAGGGCGCGCGCCACCAGCAGGTGGACGTGGACCGCATCCTGCACCGCGCCGGCATCTCGCGCGCGCTGCTCGAGTCGCCCAGCGCGCGCATTTCGCAGACGCAGTGCACGGCGCTCGTGCGCGTGCTGGTGCGCGTGCTGCGCGACGAGTTCTGGGGCCTGTGCGATACGCCAGTGCGCTTCGGCAGCTTCGGTGCCGCGTGCGATGCGATGGTGCAGTGCACCAACCTCGGCGAGGCGATCCGGGCCGGCCTGCGCCACTACCACCTGATGCTGGACGACTTCACCGGCCGGCTGCAGGTGCACGACGGCGTGGCCGAGGTCGCGCTGTTCGAGCGCGTGCCCTGGCATGCGCGCCATGCCTATGCGCAGAGCACCTTCCTGTTCTGCGGCAGCGGCCTGTTGTCGTGGCTGGTGGCGCGCAAGCTGCCGCTGATCGACGTGCGCATGCGCAACGCCAAGACCGCGTTCAACAACAAGACGCACCGCCTGTTCGATGCGCCCATCCTGTTCGGCGAGCCGCGGGCCGGTATCCGTTTCGAGGCCAGGTGGCTTGAGTTGCCCGTGGTGCAGAACGCCCAGAGTCTCAAGGCCTTCCTGCGTGGTGCGCCCGCCAACCTGCTCGTGAAGTACCGTGACCAGACCAGTGCCACCGAGCGCATCCGCCAGCTGCTGCGCAAGCACATGGACGAGCGCATGCTGACGTTGGAGGAGGCTTCCTCCATGCTGGCCATGACCCCGCAGACGCTGCGGCGCCGGCTGCTGCTCGAAGGCCAGGGCTTCCAGGCCATCAAAGACGACCTGCGCCGCGACATGGCCATCGAGTACTTGAGCCGGCCCGACCTGACCGTGCTGGACATCTCGGCCCTGGTGGGCTTCTCCGAACCGAGCACGTTCCAGCGCGCATTCAAGGGTTGGACCGGCGTGGCACCTGGCGAGTACCGCCAGACCCGGCTGGAACACCTGCCGGCGGACTGACTTTTTTTGCCACGCCGATTGGCGTGCCTGGCAATCGCGCTGCGGCCCCCACCGGCCTACCCTTGCCACACACAGAGGGACGACCAGGTGACCACGCTCCATGAACGCTTCTGGCCGCGCGGCCTGCCCGGGACGGTCCAGGTGCCGCAGACCAGCCTCAGCCACAACCTCGCGGTGTCGGCCGCCCGCTTTCCCGACAAGCCCGCCTTCATCTTCTACGACAACCCCCTGCGCTACGGCCGCCTGCAGGCCGAAGTGGATGCCATGGCCGGCTACCTGCAGCAGCACTGCGGCGTGCGCAAGGGCGACCGCGTGCTGCTGTTCAGCCAGAGCTGCCCGCAGCTGGCCATCGCCTACTACGCCATCCTGCGTGCCGACGCCATGGTCGTACCGCTGAACGCCATGAGCACGGCCGACGAGCTGCGGCACTACGCCGACGACAGCGGGGCGCGCGTGGCCTTCGTCGCGCAGGAGCTGTTCGCCCAGGTCGAGCCCATGCGCAGCATGCTGGACCACGTGCTCGTGCACCGTTACGGCGACTACCTGTCCGAGCCGGCCTCCGTCCCCGTGCCCGACTGGCTGCTGGCGGCACCACTGCCCTTGCCCGACGACACCCAGGTCGTGCGCTGGCACGAGGCGCTGGCGCTGGCCTGCAGCCCGCGGCCGGCGACAGCCGGGCCGGGCGACCTCTGCGTGCTGCCCTTCACCTCGGGCACCACAGGCCGGCCCAAAGGCTGCGTGCACACGCACGGCTCGATGATGGCCGCCATCTGGTCGGCCGCCCTGTGGCGTGGCCTGCACGCAGAGACCGTGTTCCTGGGCGTGGCGCCCATGTTCCACCTGCTCGGCATGCAGAACGGCATGAACCTGCCCATCCTGCTGGGCGCCACGGTGGTCATCGCGCCGCGCTGGGACCGCGACTTCGCGGGCGCCATGCTGGGCCGCTACCGCGTGACGGCCTGGACCGTGCCGCCCGCGGCGCTCGTGGACTTCTTCGCCAACCCCGATGTGGAACGCTACGACCTGTCCAGCCTCACTTTGATCACGGGCGGCGGCGGGGCCGTGCCCGAAGCCGTGGCACTGCACCTGCGCGAGCGCTTCGGCCTCACGCTGAACGAGGCCTACGGCATGACCGAGACCGCCTCGTTCCTGCACTGCAACCCGCTGCACCGGCCCAAGGTGCAGTGCCTGGGTGTGCCCACCTTCGGCGTGGACACGCGCATCGTGGACCCCGCGACACTGCAGGAATTGCCCGTGGGCGAGGCCGGCGAGATCGTCACCAGTGGCGCGCAGCTCATGCGCGAGTACTGGCGCAACCCCGAGGCCACGCGACTGGCCTTCGTGGAGATCGACGGCCGGCGCTTCCTGCGCACAGGCGACCTGGCCCACGAGGACGAAGAAGGCTACTTCTTCCTGCGCGACCGGCTCAAGCGCATGATCAATGTGGCCGGCTTCAAGGTCTGGCCCGCGGAGGTGGAGAACCGCCTCTACGAGCACCCGGCCGTGCTGGAGGCCTGCGTGGTGGGCGTGGCCGATGCGCGCCAGGGGGAGGCCGTGAAGGCGCTGGTGCGGTTGCGGCCCGGGGCGCAGGGAACACTCAGCGAGCAGGGCCTCATCGACTGGGCGCGGGAGCGCATGGCGGTCTACAAGGTGCCGCGCACGGTGGCGTTCGTGGAGGGGTTTCCGAGGTCGGCGACGGGGAAGATTCTCTGGCGGGAGCTGGGATGACCGCGCAAGGCGTCAGGCCTGGGTGACCGCCCGGACGGCGCAAACGGCCCAAACGGCCCAAACGGAGCAGACGCAGCAGAAGCCCCGCTGGCGACAACAGCGCGATCCATGTGCGCGACCCTTCCGACCATTGGGTGCGCACACATTCGACAGCACTGACGACATCAGGCAAGAGGATGTCGGCTGCCCTGCGTCCCCTCACATCCCCCGCGCCACCAGCTCCTTCATGATCTCGTTCGACCCGCCATAGATCTTCCCCACCCGCGCATTCACATACATGCGCCCGATCGGGTATTCGGTCATGTAGCCATAGCCACCATGCAGCTGCAGGCACTCATCCACGATCTCGCAGTTGGTCTGCGTGCACCACAGCTTGGCCATGGCGGCCACGTCGCCGCTCAATTCGCCGCGCAGCACCTTGGCCATGCAGTCGTCC
>CAJYRH010000533.1 GCA_913776795.1 uncultured Pseudorhodoferax sp.
GCCGGCAGTTGCCACGCTGGGAGCAATCCGCCGCGCGCTTCGCGGCAGTGCTGGAGTCGGTCCGATGAGCGGGTTCAGCCGCGGCTGGCTGACCTTGCGCGAGCCCTTCGACCGGGCCGCGCGCGCCGCCGGCGATGCCGCGCTGGCGGCCTGGCGCCCGGCCGGCCCGTTGCGTGTGCTGGACCTGGGGTGCGGCACGGGGTCCAGCCTGCGCGCGCTGGCGCCGCGCCTGGGCGGCGAGCAGCAATGGCACCTGGTCGACCACGACCGCGCGCTGCTGGACGCGCTGCCCGACCAGCTGGCCGATTGGGCGGCGCGGGAAGGCTTGCGCCTGCAGGCCGCGTCCGGCCGGCTGTGGCTCGAAGGCCCTGGGCTGCGGGTGGACATCGTGCGCACGCAGGCCGACCTCGCGACCGAGCTCCACCGCCTGCCTTTCGCGGGCAGTGCGCTCGTGACCGCTTCGGCCTTGCTCGATCTGGTGTCCGAGCCGTGGCTGTCCACGCTGATCGCGCACTGCCGCGGCGCGCGTGCGGCGGTGTGCTGGGCGCTCGATGTCGACGGCCGCGTCGAGTGGGCCCCGCCAGACCGTTGCGATGCGCAGGTCCTGGCGTGGTTCGCTGCACACCAGTGCCGCGACAAAGGCTTCGGACCCGCCCTGGGGCCGCTGGCCACGGCACGGGCCACGCAGTTGCTGCAGGCGGCCGGTTACCGCACGCAGGTGCTGCCCAGCGACTGGCTGGTCGAGGGCGGACGCAGTGCACGCGACGACGCCATGCTGCAGGCGCTGCTGGAGGGCACGGCACGGGCCGCGACCGAGCAGGCCCCCGAGGCGGCGGCCACCGTGCAGGCCTGGTGCCAGCGCCGCGCCGCGCTGCTCGCTGGCAGCCGGCTGCGCCTGGGCCACGCCGACCTGCTGGCCTGGCCGGTGGCGTGAACTCCGCCAGACCCGCCCGCGATCACTGGTCCATCGTTCGGCGTGCAGACTGTCCCGCCAGGCGGGAGCGCGCTTGCGTGGCGCGGCCCGGCGCGGCGCTCACGCGCTGGCGCCACCGCGCAGGTCCATGTCCCACAGCACATCGCCGCCCAGCGCGAAGGTGCGCGTGGGTGGCCGCAGGGCCTGGGCCATGGCGTCGGCACGGCGTACCTGCAGGCCGGGCCGGCCTGCGCCGATGACGACGGGCGCCACGATCAGGTGCAGCCGGTCCAGGCAGTCCTGCTGGGCGAACTGCGACACGGTGACGCCGCCACCCTCGACGAACAGCGTGCGCAGGCCGCGTTCCGCCAGTGCGGCGCGCACGGCACGCAGCGGCAACTGGCCGTCAGCGCCGGTCGGCAGGGCGATGACATGGTCTGCGCCCACTCGGGCCTCGGCCTGCGCACGGCAGCCGGCATCGCAGACCAGCAGCGTGGGCGCCATGCCGTCGCGGAACACGCGCGCATCGGCCGGCACGCGCAGCCTCGGGTCCAGCACCACGCGCACGGGGTTGGGGCCGGCCACGTGGCGCGTGGTCAGCTGCGGATCGTCCAGGCTCGCAGTGCTGGCACCCACGACGACGGCGTCGCAGAGCGCGCGCAAGCGGTGCAGGTGCGTGATGCCTTCGGGGCCGTTGACGTAGAAGGCGTCGCCGCAGTGCGTGGCGATGCAGCCATCCAGGCTCTGGCCGAGCTGCCCGATGGTCCAGTCGGCACCGGTGCCCTGGCGGTCCAGCAGCGGCTTGAGCAGCGCGAACAGCTGCTGGGCCTCGGCATCCCAGCCCGGGCGCAAGACATAGCCGCCGGCATCGGACCAGCGCAGCGGCGCGCCGTCGGCCAGCGGTGGCCGGCCTTCGCGACGTCGCTGCGCGAGCGCCAGGCAGACGGGCCACAGGGCATCGATGCCGGCCTGCATGGCGTCGTCGGCAAGCGGTAGGGGAACGGCGCTCAGGGTCTTCTCCCGGGGTCAGGCGCGCGCCGGGGTGGCGCGGGCGGCTGCGGTCCATGCTAGCAGTGCGCGGCCGGTCGCTCTGTAGGCCGCTGGCGCTTCGGGCGGCGCGGGCGCCAGGCGCCCCCATGTGCAAGGGCATCGCCCGAGGCTGGGCTGCTGGCGTTGCTCGGCGCCAAGCCTTGGCCGTGCGCAGGAGCCGCCCTGCCGAGGCCGCGCCGTGGCGTGCGGCAGGCGTGTGCGCCGCCGGCCCAACGCTGACCATGGCGCGGATCCAGGTGCGGCTTGTGCTGCGCGGCCAGTCCGCGGGTCAGCCGTGCGCCGGTTGCGCCCCGGGCGGCCCCTTGGCCGCGAACGCGAAGGCGATCTGCGTGATGCCGGCCGCCAGCCCCAATGCGGCCGCGGCCTGCCAGGCCAGCTGGTAGTTGCCGAGCAGGTCGTAGACCAGCCCGCCGCCGAAGGCACCCAGGAAGCTGCCCAACTGGTGGCTGCAGAAGGCCACGCCGGCCAGCATGGCCTGCCAGCGCAGGCCGAGGGTGTCGGCGATCCACCCTGATACCAGCGGCGCCACGCCCAGCCACAGGAAGCCCATGACGGAAGCGAACACCAGGGTGCTCTCGACCGTGGGCAGCGTGTGGAAGTACCAGACCACGACGAAAGAGCGCAGCACGTAGATCAGGCCCAGCAGCACCTGTTTGGGCCAGCGGCCGCCGGCCCAGCCGAAGAACAGGCTGCCCAGCACGTTGAAGCCGCCGATCAGGCCCAGGGCCTGAGCGCCGAGCATGGGGTCCATGCCGCACAGGTCCAGGTAGGCTGGCAGGTGGGTGGTCAGAAACACC
>CAJYRH010000534.1 GCA_913776795.1 uncultured Pseudorhodoferax sp.
CGGTGACTGGAGTTCAGACGTGTGCTCTTCCGATCTCAACGACGGCCGCTGCGACCGCCAGGGCCGCTTCTGGGCCGGCACCATGTGCCTGGACATGGGCGCCGCGGTCCGCGCCGGCGCCTGGTACCGCTTCGGCCACGGCGACACGGCCCTGCCCGCGCAGCTGACGGACTTCATCGTGCCCAACGGCCTGGCTTTCAGCCCCGATGGCCGCACCATGTACCTGTCGGACTCGCACCCCCAGGTGCAGAGCATCTGGACCTTCGACTACGACCCGGCCAGCGGTACGCCATCGAACCGCCGCCTGTTCGTCGACATGCATCCGCTGCCCGGCCGCCCCGACGGCGCCGCCATGGACGTGGACGGCTGCTACTGGATCTGCGGCAACGACGCCGGCCTCGTGCACCGCTTCACGCCCGAGGGCCGGCTGGACCGCTCGCTGGCGGTGCCGGTGAAGAAGCCCGCCATGTGCGCCTTCGGCGGCCCGCGCCTGGACACCTTGTACGTGACCTCGATCCGGCCCGCCGGCGATCTGTCGGACCAGCCGCTGGCCGGCGGCGTGTTCGCCCTGACGCCAGGTACCCAGGGTCTGGCAGAACCCCTGTTCGCAGACCGACCCGTTCCTTCCCCCGCCAACCCACCCACCCCTAGGAGACAAGCATGACCCACCGCAGAACCCTGCTGGCCACCGCAGCCGCGGCCCTGGCCCTGACGACCGGCCTCACGGCCCACGCCCAGACCGTCCTCAAGGCCTCGGACGTGCACCCCGCCGGCTACCCCAACGTGGTGGCCATCGAGAACCTGGGCAAGAAGCTGGAGGCCGCCACCAACGGCAGGTACAAGCTGCAGATGTTCCCCGGCGGCGTGCTGGGCGGCGAGAAGGAGGTGATCGAGCAGGCCCAGGTCGGCGCGATCCAGATCGCCCGCATTTCCCTTGGCCCGCTGGGCCCCGTGGTCCCCGATGTGAACGTGTTCAACATGCCCTTCGTGTTCCGCAACGAAGCCCACATGCGCGCCGTGATCGACGGCCCCGTCGGCAAGGAACTGCTGGACAAGATCACCAACAGCCCGGCCCGCCTGGTGGCCCTGGGCTGGATGGACAGCGGCTCGCGCAACCTGTACACGAAGAACGCGGTGAAGACGCCGGCCGACCTCAAGGGCCAGAAGATCCGCGTGATGGGCAACCCGCTGTTCGTGGACACCATGAACGCCATGGGCGGCAACGGCATCACCATGAACCACAACGACACCTTCAGCGCGCTGCAGACCGGCGTGGTGGACGGTGCCGAGAACAACCCGCCGACCTTCTTCACGGCCAACCACTACACCGCCGGGCCGAAGTTCTACTCGCAGACCACCCACCTGATCATTCCCGAGATCTTCGTCATGTCCAAGGTCACCTGGAACAAGATGAGCAAGGAGGACCAGGACCTGCTCATGAAGTTCTCGCGCGAGGCGCAGATGGAGCAGCGCGCGCTGTGGGACAAGAGCGTGGCCGACTACACCGCCAAGCTGAAGGCCTCGGGCATCACCTTCGTCGACGTGGACAAGAAGCCCTTCTACGACGCCACGGCCCCGGTGCGCGCCAAGTACGGCGCGCAGTACGCCGAGCTGATCAAGCGCATCGAGGCCGTGCAGTAAGCCCACAGCGCGAGGGCGGCACAGCCAAGCCGGTGCCGCCCGCTCCGTCCCACGAGGCCGCCAAGGCCTTCAGGAACCAGCATGAAAGAAAACCTCCTGCGCGGCCTCGACGCCTTCTACCTGTTGTGCATCTGGATCTCCGGCCTGGCCATCGCGGCCATGTCGCTGATCATCCCCTGGGGCGTGTACGCCCGCTACGTGCTGGGCACGGGATCGAGCTGGCCCGAGCCCGTGGCCGTGCTGCTCATGGTCACCTTCACCTTCTTCGGCGCAGCCGCCGGCTACCGGGCCGGCGCCCACATCGCGGTCGGCATGCTGGTGGACCGTCTGCCGGGCGCGCTGCAGGGCCTGCTGGCGCGCCTGGTGGACCTGCTGATGATGGGCGTGTGCCTGTTCGTCATCGTGTGGGGCTTCAAGCTCTGCATGGAGACCATGGGCCAGAGCCTCGCGGACCTGCCCTGGATGCCCGTGGGCATCACCTACCTGCCGCTGCCGCTGGGCAGCGTGGCCACGCTGGTGTTCGTGCTGGAAAAAGCCCTGCTGGGCTCCCAGGCGCACCGCGCCGTGGTGCGTTTCGACCATGAAGAAGAAGCGGCCGGCGCCGCGGAGGCCGTGTGATGGACATGCTCGTGCTGCTTGGCAGCTTCGTCGTACTCATGCTGATCGGCTTTCCGGTCGCCTACGCGCTGGGCCTGGCGGCCTTGGTCGGCGCCTGGTGGATCGAACTGCCGCTGGACGCCGTGATGATCCAGATCGCCAACGGCGTCAACAAGTTCTCGCTGCTGGCCATCCCCTGCTTCGTGCTGGCCGGCGCCATCATGGCCGAGGGCGGCATGGCGCGGCGGCTGGTGGCCTTCGCCAGCGTGCTCGTGGGGTTCGTGCGTGGCGGACTGTCGCTGGTCAACATCCTGGCCTCGACCTTCTTCGGCGCGATCTCTGGCTCCTCGGTGGCCGACACCGCCTCCATCGGCTCGGTGCTGATCCCCGAGATGGAGAAGAAGGGCTACCCGCGCGCCTTCGCCACGGCCGTCACCTGCAGCGGCTCGGTGCAGGCCATCCTGATCCCGCCCAGCCACAACGCCGTCATCTACTCGATGGCCGCGGGCGGCTCGGTCTCGGTCGCTGCGTTGTTCATGGCGGGCGTGCTGCCCGGGCTGCTGCTGGGGCTGACGCTGTCGGCGTACTGCCTGTACGCGGCGCGCAAGAACAACTTCCCCAAGGGCCGCGCGATTCCCATGCGCGAGGCGCTCAAGATCTGCGTGGAAGCGCTGTGGGGCCTGATGACCATGGTCATCATCCTGGGCGGCATCCTGTCGGGCGTGTTCACCGCCACCGAGTCGGCTTCCATCGCCGTCATCTGGGCCTTCTTCGTCACCATGTTCGTCTACCGCGACTACAAGTGGCGCGATCTGCCCAAGCTGATGCACCGCACCGTCAAGACGGTCTGCATCGTCATGATCCTGATCGGCTTCGCGGCGTCCTTCGGCTACATCATGACGCTGATGCAGATCCCGCTGAAGATCACCACGGCCTTCACCACGCTGAGCGACAGCCCGGTCGTGATCCTGCTGCTCATCAACGTGCTGCTGCTGGCCTTGGGCACGCTGATGGACATGGCGCCGCTGATCCTGATCCTCACGCCCATCCTGCTGCCCGTGGTCAAGGCCCTGGGCATCGACCCGGTGCACTTCGGCATGATCATGATGGTCAACCTGGGCATCGGCCTGATCACCCCGCCCGTGGGGGCGGTGCTGTTCGTCGGCAGTGCGGTGGCGGGGCTCAAGATCGAGACCGTGGTGAAGGCCATGGCGCCGTTCTTCGTGCTGCTGCTCATCGTGCTGATGCTGGTGACCTACGTGCCCGCGATCTCGCTGTGGCTGCCCCGCTTCATGGGGATCTGACATCTTGTCGTCCGCTCTGCCCCTGGTGCTGGTGACGCACCCGCGCGACCGGCTGGCCAGCTACTTCGGCGACGAGGCGCTGGCGCGGCTGGGCCGCATCGCCCAGGTGCGGCTGAACCAGGGCGAGGACGACCTCGCCGGCCCGGCGCTGGTGCAGGCCGCGCAGGGCTGCGCGGTCGTGATCGCCTACCGCCAGACGCCCGTGGACGCGGCCGCGTTCGCGGCGCTGCCGGCCCTGCAGGCCGTCGTGCGCTGCGCAGTGGACATCCGCACCATCGACGTGGCGGCCGCCAGCGCCCAGGGCGTGCTGGTCACGCAGGCCAGCGCGGGGTTCATGGCCTCGGTGTCGGAATGGATCGTCGGCGCCATGGTCGGCCTGGCGCGCCACATCCCCGCGGCCGACGCGCAATACAAGGCCGGCGCGCAGCCCACGCCGCGCATGGGCCGCGAGCTGCGCGGCGCCTGCCTGGGCGTGGTCGGCTACGGCCAGATCGCGCGCTACCTGTGCCCGATCGCGCGTGCGCTGGGCATGCGCGTGCTCGTGAACGACCCGTTCGCACAGGTGGAGGGCGAAGGCCTGGCGCAGGTCGACCTGCCCACCCTGCTGGCGCAGGCCGACCACGTGGTCTGCCTGGCGCCTGCGCTGCCGGCGACCGAGAACCTCATGGACGCTGCCGCCTTCGCCGCCATGCGGCCCGGCAGCTTCTTCGTCAATGCCAGCCGCGGCAACCTGGTCGACGAGGCGGCGCTGCTGCAGGCGCTGGACAGCGGCCACCTGGCCGGCGCCGCGCTGGACGTGGGCCGCGCGCCCGACCAGATGCCCTCGCCCGCGCTCGCGCGGCATCCACGCGTGCTGGCCACGCCGCACATCGGCGGGCTCACGCCGCCCGCCATCGAACACCAGGCGCTGGAAACCGTGGCGCAGACCGCCGAGATCCTGCAGGGCCGCATCCCCGCGGGCGCGGTCAATGCGCCGCAGGCCGCGCGGCTGCGTGCCGCCAGCGCCGGAGCCGGCACATGATCGCCGGCGCCTGCGACTGCCACATGCACGTCTGCGAAGACGGCTGGCCGCTCGCGCCCACCGCCCTGGCGCAGCCCCCGCACGCCCCGCTGGCCGCCTACCGCGCGGTGCAGCAGGCGCTGGGCCTGGCCCGTGTCGTCATCGTGCAGCCCACGGCCTACGGCCTGGACAACCGCTGCACGCTGCAGGCCCTGGCCGCCTGCGGCGAAGCGGGCCGCGCCGTGGTGGCCGTCGACCCCGAGGTGCCCGAGGACGAACTGCAGCGCATGCACGCCGCCGGCGTGCGGGGCGTGCGCTTCCAGATGCTGCCCGGCGGCGCCCTGCCCTGGGAGGCCCTGGCGCCCGTGGCCGCGCGCATCGCGCCGCTGGGCTGGCACATCAACCTGCAGATGGACGGCGCGCAGTTCCCCGAACGCGAAGAGCAGCTGGCACGGCTGCCGGTGCCGCTGGTGATCGACCACAACGGCAAATTCCTGCAGCCGCCGGCCGTCGACGCCCCCGAAGTGCGGGCCCTGCGGCGCCTGCTAGATGGCGGGCGCTGCTGGATCAAGCTGTCCGCGCCGTACGAGACCTCGCGCAGCGGCCCGCCAGACTATGCCGACGTCTCGGCCCTGGCACGCGTCTTCGCGCGCCAGCATGCCGAGCGCTGCCTGTGGGCCAGCAACTGGCCGCACCTGGGCCGCACGCCGCAGCCCGACGCCGCCGCCCTTTTGGCGCTGCTGCACGACTGGGCTGGCGACGCCCAGGTGGCGGCGCGCATCCTGGCCGACAACCCGCAGCAGCTCTACGGCTTCGCGCCAGCCGCGTCCTGAAGCCCATTCCAACCGACCAAGGAGAACCCTCGATGCAAGACCTGCAAGGAAAGGCCGCCCTCGTGACCGGTGCCAGCACCGGCATCGGCGCGGCCGTGGCCGAGGCGCTCGGTGCGCACGGCGTGCACGTGGCCGTGCACTACAACCAGTCGCGCGATGCGGCCGAGGCGGTGGTCGGCCGCATCCAGGCGGCCGGCGGCCGGGCCGTGGCGCTGCGCGCCGACGTGCGCGACACGGCGGCCATCCAGGCCTGCGTGGCCGAGGCCACGCAGGCGCTCGGCGCCATCGACATCCTCGTCAACAACGCCGGCAGCCTGGTGCAGCGCGCGCCCATCGCCGAGTTCACCGACGCGCTGTTCGACGAGGTGCTGCACGTCAACGCGCTGTCGGCCCTGGCTTTCTGCCGCGCCGTCGTGCCGCTGATGCGCCAGGCCGGCCGCGGCGGCAGCATCATCAACGTGACCTCGGTGGCTGCACGCAATGGCGGCGGCCCCGGCGCCTACCTCTACGCCGGCTCCAAGGGCTTCGTCAGCACGGCCACGCGCGGCCTGGCCAAGGAGCTGGTGCCCGACCGCATCCGCGTCAACGCGGTGGCGCCGGGCGTGATCGCCACCCCGTTCCAGGACCGCTTCTCCACCGCCCAGATGCTGGAGAACTTCCGCGCCAGCATCCCCATGGGCCGGCTCGGCACGGCCGAGGAATGCGTGGGCGCGTTCCTGTACCTCGCCTCCGAACAACTCTCGGGCTACGTGACCGGCCAGATCCTGGAAGTCAACGGCGGCCAGTACATGCCGTGATGCGCATCGCCGTGATCGGCGCGGGCGTGGCCGCACCACCGCACCTGCGCAGCCTTCACGACCTGCGTGACCGGGCCGAAGTGGCCTGGGTCTGGGGCCGCGACCTGCAGAAGCTGGCAACGGTTGAACTGCCGGCCGGTGCGCGCACGACGACGCGGCTCGAGGACGTGCTGGAAGACGCCAGCGTCGCTGCCGCGCTGGTCTTGACGCCGCCGCAGTCGCACCTGGAGATCGTCGAACGGCTGGCCGCGGCGGGCAAGCACGTGCTGGTCGAGAAACCCATCGAGCTCACGCTGGCCCGCGCAGAGGACCTCGTGGCCGCCTGCGCGCGCCACGGCGTGCGGCTGGCCGTGATGCTGCAGCACCGCGCCAGCCCGGCCGCGCTGCAGTTGGCAGAACTGGTGCGCAGCGGCAGCCTCGGCCAGCTCACGGGTGCCAGCGCCACCGTGCGCTGGTGGCGTCCGCAGAGCTCCTACGACCAGCCCGGCCGCGGCACGCTGGCGCGCGACGGCGGCGGCGTGCTCATGACGCAGGCCATCCACACGCTGGACCTGCTGCTGCACCTGGTCGGCGCGCCGCGGCGCGTGGTCGGCCTGGCCGCCACCTCGCCCGTGCACCGCATGGAGACCGAGGACCAAGCCGCCGCCCTGCTGCAGTGGGAGAACGGCGCCGTCGGCGTGCTCGACGCGACCACGGCCGCCTACCCCGGCTACCCGGAGCGCATCGCGCTCAACTTCACGCAGGGCACAGCCACGCTGGAGGCCGGCGCACTGGTCGTGGAACGGCCCGGCCAGGATCCCCTGCGCGTGGGCGAGCCCCAGGCCTCGGGATCGGGCGCCAACCTCATGGGCTTCGACCATGCGGGCCACCGGGCCGTGATCGCGGACTTTCTTGCTGCCATCGCCGAGCGGCGCGCCCCGCTCACCGACGGCGCCTCGGCCCTGGCCGTGCAGCGGCTCATCGAGGCCGTTCTGCGCTCCTCGCGCGAGGGCGTTGCCGTCAGCCTGTAGCGGCGTCATTCCTGCGGGGCATGGCGGTGTTGCTGCAATGCCATTGGTCAAAAGGGCTGGTGCTGCCTAGAGTCGCCGCACCACCCAACGACCTGCCCCCATGCGACGCCAACGCAACGGAAAAATCATCGCCACGCTCGGTCCCGCCAGTTCGGACCGCGCCACTATCGCCGCTCTCTTCGACGCCGGAGCCGACGTGTTCCGGCTCAATTTCAGCCACGGCAGCCACACCGACCACCAGGCCCGCTACGACGCGATCCGCGCGGTCGAGCGCGAACGTGGCCGGCCCATCGCCGTGCTGCTGGACCTGCAGGGGCCCAAGCTGCGCGTCGGCCGCTTCGCCGACGGCCCGGTCTCGCTGGCCGAAGGCGCG
Organism: uncultured Pseudorhodoferax sp.; assembly: GCA_913776795.1. Next base: position 7,556 of record CAJYRH010000534.1, read on the forward strand.
CGCTTCCGGCTCGACCTCGACACCGCGCCCGGCGACACCACGCGCGCACCGCTGCCCCACCCCGAGATCTTCGCAGCGCTGCAGCCCGGCCACGACCTGCTGCTGGACGACGGCAAGCTGCGCCTGCGCGTGTTGGCCTGCGGTGCCGACTTCGCCGAGACCGAGGTCGTCGCGGGCGGCGTGCTGTCCGAGCGCAAGGGCGTCAACGTGCCCTCGGTGCTGCTGCCGATCTCGGCGTTGACAGCCAAGGACCGCGCCGACCTGGCCTTCGGCCTGGAGCTGGGCGTGGACTGGGTGGCGCTGTCCTTCGTGCAGCGGCCCGAAGACGTGCAGGAACTGCGTGCGCTGGTACAGGGCCGTGCGGCCATCCTGTCCAAGCTGGAGAAGCCCGCTGCCATCGCCGACCTGGACGCCATCGTCGCGCTGTCGGATGCCGTGATGGTCGCGCGCGGCGACCTCGGCGTGGAGATGCCGGCCGAGCAGGTGCCGCCGATCCAGAAGCGCATCACGCGCAGCTGCCGCCGGGCCGGCAAGCCCGTGGTCGTGGCCACGCAGATGCTCGAATCCATGGTCGGCGCGCCCGTGCCCACGCGCGCGGAGGCCTCGGACGTGGCCACCGCGGTCTACGACGGTGCCGACGCCGTGATGCTGTCGGCCGAAACGGCCTCGGGCCGCTACCCGCGCGAGGCCGTGGCCGTGATGGACGCGATCGTCCGCGCGGCCGAGGCCGACCCGCATTGCCGCACCGTGGTCGAGGCCTCGGGCTTCGCGCCCCGGCCCACGGTGGGCGACGCGATCTGCGCCGCGCTGCAGCAGTCGGCCGAGCTGCTCGGCGCGGCGGCCATCGTGACGTTCACGCGCTCGGGATTCACGAGTCTGCGCGCGGCGCGCGAACGGCCGCAGGCCCCCATCGTGAGCGTGACACCCGACCTGGCCACGGCGCGCCGCCTGGCGCTGGCCTGGGGCGTGCATTCGGTGCATGTGCCGCACGACGTGGACGACGTGCCCGGCATGGTGCAGGCCGCCTGCACGCTGGCCCGCGCAGAAGGTTTCGCGCAGCCCGGCGACACCATCGTGGTCGCAGCCGGC
>CAJYRH010000535.1 GCA_913776795.1 uncultured Pseudorhodoferax sp.
ACGAATCCCTAATCCCGAGTCCCCATTCCCGGCTTTTCGAACACCGCAATACTCTCCACATGCGCGGTATGCGGAAACATGTCCATCGCGCCGGCGGCCTTGAGCACGAAGCCCTGTTCGTTGACCAGGTAGCCGGCGTCGCGCGCCAGCGAGCCGGGATGGCAGCTGACGTAGACGATGCGCTGGAACTGTTTCAGCGGCAGTTGCTGCAGCACCTCCAGCGCGCCGGAGCGCGGCGGGTCCAGCAGCAGCTTGTCGAAGCCCTGGCGCATCCACGGCGCCTGGCGCTGGTCCTGGGTCAGATCGGCGGCGAAGAACTGGGCATTGTCCAGGCCGTTGCGCTGCGCGTTGTCCCGCGCGCGCGCCACCAGCCCGGCGTCGCCTTCCACGCCGACCACCTCGCGCACGGTGCGCGCCAGCGGCAGGGTGAAGTTGCCCAGGCCGCAGAACAGGTCCAGCACGCGGTTGTCGGGCTGCGCATCGAGCAGCGCCAGCGCGTGCGCGATCATCTTCTCGTTGAGCGCGGCATTGACCTGGATGAAGTCCAGCGGCCGGAACGCCAGTTCCACGTCCCATTGCGGCAGCCGGAACGACAGCGGTACCTCTTGTGGATACAGCGGGTGCACGCTGTCCACACCACCGGGCTGCAGGAAGATGGCGAAGTCGTGCTCCTGGGCGAAGGCGATCAGCGCATCCTGGTCGCGCGCGCTCAGCGGCTGCATGTGGCGGAAGGTCAACGCCACCGCGGCGTCGCCGGCGATGAACTCGATCTGCGGGATGTCGCGTTTGCCGTCCAGGCTTTCCACCAGTTCGGCCAGCGCGGTCACCTTGAAACCGATCTGCGGGATCACCGTGTGGCAGACCGACAGGTCGGCGACGAAACGCGGATCCTGCTCGCGGAACCCGACCAGGGTCTTGTCCTTCTTTTCCACCCGCCTAACCGAGAAGCGGCCCTTGCGCCGGTAGCCCCAGGGCGCGCCGGTCAGCGCCGGCAGCAACGCCTGCGGGGTCACGTGGCCGATGCGCTCCAGGTTCTCGGTCAGCACCCGCTGCTTGGCGACGATCTGCTGGTCCTCGGCCAGGTGCTGCAGCACGCAGCCGGCGCAGACCCCGAAATGCGGGCAGCGCGGCGTCACCCGCTGCGGCGAGGCCTGCAGCACCTGCACGGTGCGCGCCTCGTCGAAGTGGCGGTTGCGCGCGGTGGGTTCGGCCAGGACGGTCTCGCCGGGCAGCGCGCCGGCGACGAAGGCGACCTTGTCGCCCTCGCGGCGGGCCACGCCGCGGCCATCGTGGCTGAGGTCGGCGATGTCGGTCTGGAAGGGCGTGCGGTCGAGACGGTTTCTGGATCGGGCCACGTGGCAACAGGCTGCGGGCGGAAAAGGGCGGCTATTGTCGCAGATGGGCCGGGCCGGGACCGGCTTGCGATTGCCGCGCCGGCGAGGCAAAGTGGCGCACGCACGCGCGCCGCCGCGCGGGATGCGACCACGCCGCATGGGGGCATCAGCATGGCATCGAACCAGGACCCGGTAACGCGACTGCTGCTCGTCGAAGACGACCCGATCAGCCGCGCTTTCTTCGACGCGACGCTGCAGGCGCTGCCGGCCCAGGTGGACCTGGCCGACTCCGTCGCCAGCGCCCTCGCCCGCGCGCAGACGCAGGCGCACGACCTGTGGCTGATCGACGCCAACCTGCCCGACGGCAGCGGCAGCGATTTGCTGTGCCAGTTGCAGCGGCAACGCCCCGGCACCCTGGGGCTGGCGCATACCGCCGACACCAGCGCCACGGTCCGCGCGCAGTTGCTCGACGCCGGGTTCGCCGACGTGCTGCTGAAACCGCTCAGCACCGAACGGCTGCTGCAATCGGTGCGCCGGCTGCTCGCGCGCGGCCGCCTCGGCGGCACCGCCGGGACCGCCGAACCGACCCTGGACTGGGACGAGACCACCGCGCTGGCCGCGCTCAACGGCGAGCGCGCGCACCTGATCGCATTGCGCGAACTGTTCCTGGCCGAGCTGCCCGGCACCCGCGATGCGGTGGCCTCGGCCCTGCAACTCAGCGACGACCAGGCCGTGCGCAGCCACCTGCACCGGCTGCAGGCCAGCTGCGGCTTCGTCGGCGCCGCCCGCCTGGCGCGGGCCGTGCGCCAGCTGCATGGCGACCCGGCCTCTTCGCAGGCCCGCCACCAGTTCAGCGAGGCGGTGGCGGCGTTGTTGCACTGAAGGCCGGGATTGGGGATTGGAGATTGGGGATGGCTCCCCGTCACTTTCCACGCGTCGGCGTGGGGCGCCAACTGCCGCAACCCGTGCTTCTCGAGCGTTGCCCTGGCGGTCCCGGCTGGTCGCCGCCCTTCCCCGTGTGGTCACGATCCGGTCTCGCGACGGTGACGACAACGACGGTGTCCGCATGGCGCTCGCCACACAGCGAAACTTGCAAATAAGATTCGTTCTCGAATAAATTAACGCCCCGACGACATCTGCGGACCAGCCATCGCCCCGTCCGTTCACTACACGCAACAGGGGCCTTCTCATGTTTCAGACGTCATTCCACCGGCCAGCGCCGGCCATGGGCGTGCTCGCCCGCGCGCTGCTGGCCGCTCTCGTGGCCGCCGCGTCCACCTCGGCCAGCGCCCAGGACACCGCCAGTGCCGGCACCCGCGATGCCGGGTCATCGGCCGAGGCCACGCAACTGGACACGGTCATGGTCAAAGGCCAGCGGCTCAGCCTGGACCTGCAGCAGGATGCGGCGGTCGGCGCGCTGGGCACGTCCCGCCTGCTGGATACGCCGTTCTCGGTGAGCCTGATCGAAGAACCCGAGATCGCGCGGCGCCAGGCCACCACGCTGGGGCAGATCTTCATCAACGATCCATCGGTGTTCGCTGCCGAGCCGCCGGCCACCACCAACTGGTGGGGCACGCAGATCCGTGGCATCGGCGTGCGCAATTTCT
>CAJYRH010000536.1 GCA_913776795.1 uncultured Pseudorhodoferax sp.
GCCAGCAGCGCGGGCGTGTCGACGACCGGGCCGCGCGACACATTGATGAGGATGGCGCCCGGCTTCATGCGGGCCAGCGTATCGGCATCGACGAGGCCGCGCGTGGCCTCGTTGAGAGGGCAGCACAGCACCACTACGTCGGCCTGCGCGAAAAGCTGCGCCTTGTCGGCCGCCTGCACGCCGGGCGGCAGACTCTCCGGCCGGCGCGTGAGGCCCAGCACCTGCATGCCCATGCCCTGCACCACCGCGGCCAGCCGCGTGCCGATGCCGCCAACGCCGACGATGCCGCAGACCGACTGGCCCAGCTCCAGCCCAGGATCGGCCAGCGGCCGTGCCGCTGCCCAGCCCCCGCTGCGCAGGCGCGCATCGATGCCGGCCAGGCCGCGGCGCAGGTGCAGCATGGCGGCGATGCAGTACTCGACGACGGCCGTCGAATTGGACCCGGGCAGGTTCGCGACCGGAATGCCCCTGGCCGTGGCCGCGACGACCGGAATCATGTCCAGGCCCACCCCGTGCCGCACCACGGCACGCAGGCGCGTCGCATGGTCGAACAGGTCTGGCGGCAACTGGGCGCGGACCACCAGCGCATCCGCGTCGCGCACCAGGCGTTGCAGCGTGGCCGCGGCGGTGTCGGGCGCCGTGACCACGTCGCAGTGCTGCTGCAGCTCGGGCATCAGCGCCGAGTGGATCGGATTGGTCAGCAGGACGCGGGGCAGTGCACTCATGAGGATTCCAGGAACGGGCGACCGGCGAGAACGGGGTTGGCCAGCTGGCCCAGGCCTTCCAGGGCGACGGTGACCGTCTGCCCAGGCCGCAGCCAGGCCGCGGGCGTGTGGCTGGCCGCCACGCCGGCCGGCGTGCCGGTGGCGATCACATCGCCCGGGTCCAGCGGCATGCGGTGCGAGATGTACTCGATCAGCGCGGCGATGCCGTGCAGCATGGTGGCGGTGGAGCCGTCCTGCAGCAGCCGGCCGTCGACGTCCAGCCGGATGCCGACGCGGTAGGGATCGGGCACCTCGTCGGGCGTGACCAGCCAGGGCCCCAGCGGTTCCGACGCCGGCAGGTTTTTGCCGCGCACGAAGTTGCCGCCGTCGGCCTTGACGAGCGCGCTGCCGCTCACGTCGTTGTGCAGCGTGTAGGCAGCCACATGGTCCATGGCTTGCGCGCGGCCGACCCGCAGCGCGCGGCGGCCGATGACCACGGCGAGTTCGGCCTCGTAGCCCACGTCGCCGACGTCGGGCGGGATCAGGATGGGCTCGCCGGGGCCGATGACGGTGCAGCCCGAGCGCAGGAAGGTCACCGGCTCGGGCGGCGATGGCATGTTGCGCTCGGCCAGCGCGTCCGTGAAGTTGAAGGCCGCGCCGGCGATCTTGCCGGGGCGCAGCGGGGCCAGCAACGACACGTCGGTCAGCGGGCGCAGGGCCGCGGCGTCGAAGCGCGCCTCGCGCAGGCGCTGTGCCCAGACCGACAGGCCCTGCTCGACCATGGCCAGCAGCGACGGCGGCGCATCGCCCACCAACGCACGGCAGCTCGGATGCGACAGGTCGGCCACATCGCCGCCCACCACAACGCCGGGCGTCGGCCGGCCGCCGGGGCCGGCAAAGCTCACGAAGCGCATGGTCAGCCCACGCGGTAGCGGTCCAGCACCCGGCGATCGACCTCGATGCCCAGGCCGGCGCCGGTCGGGATCTGCACCTTGCCGCGGCGCTGCACGATGGGCTCCAGCGACAGGTGGTCGCGGAACGGGTTCTCGCACTGCTCGAATTCCAGCAGCGGCGGCATGGGCCGAAAGCTCGGCGGCTGGTCCGGCAGCGCGGCGATGAAGTGCAGCGTGGCCGCCAGGCCGATGGCCGAGCCCCAGGCGTGCGGCACGCACTCCACACCGTGCGCACTGGCCAGTGTGGCGATCTTGCGGCATTCGCTGATGCCGCCGGCCGCGCAGACGTCGGGCTGCACGATGTCCATGGCCTTGCGCACCACCAGGTCGCGGAAGCCCCAGCGGGTGAACTCGTTCTCGCCGCCGGCCACGGCCATGTCCAGCGCGCGCGTGACCTCGACATAGCCATCGATGTCCTCCGGCGAGATCGGTTCCTCGAACCACTCCACGCCGAGCTTCTCCAGCTCGCGGCCCAGGCGGATCGCCTGCGGCACGGTGAAGCAGTGGTTGGCGTCGACCATCAGGCGCGTTGTGTCGCCGATGGCCTTGCGCACGGCCGCCACGCGGGCGATGTCCAGTTTGGGATCGCCCAGGCCGATCTTCATCTTGATGGCGGTGAAGCCCTCTTCCACATAGCCCTGCGCCTCTTCCACGGCCTCTTCGATCAGGCGGTCCATGTCGATGAAGTACAGGCCGGTGGCGTAGCAATCGACCTCGCTGCGGTGGGCGCCGCCGATCAGCTTGTGGATAGGCATGTTGCAGCTCTTGCCGATGATGTCCCACAGCGCGATGTCGATCCCGCTCATGGCCGAGGTGACCATGCCGCGGCCGCCGTAGTCCTTCACGCGGTTGTACAGGTCTTCCCAAATCACCTCCACGTCGAAGGCGTCGCGGCCGACCACGCGCGGCGCGAACTGGGTCTCGATGTAGGCCTTGGACACGGCCGAGGGCCCGTAGCACTCGCCCCAGCCGACGATGCCGTCGGCGGTCTCGATCTCCACGATGCACGAGCCGCGGGTTTTGTAGAGCCAGCCGCGCGAGGAGGTGAAGGGCTTTTCCACCGGAGCGGACACGACGTGGCAACTGACTTTCTTGATGAGGCTCATGGGGTGTGTGGCAGTAAAAAGAACACGGGAAGGCTTACTTTTTCTCGGCGACGAAGATCTTGGGGCCGACCTCGGCCAGCGACTTTTGCACATTGGTGATCTCGCGGCCCAGTGCGGCGCCGGTCAGGTCGTCGACCACCGCGCCGGCCTGCTCGGTCGGCGCCTTGAACTTGGCGCTTTGGATGGCCTTGGAGAAGATCGACGTGAGCTTCTCACGCACCGGCTCGGGCACGCCGGCCGGCGCGACGAGGTAGGCCATCTGCACCAGCGGGCCGTGCGGAAACACGTCGAAGCCGCGCTCCTTGAAGGTCGGCACGTCGGGCAGCGTCTTCAGGCGTTCGTTGGCGAACACCGCGATCGGCTTGACCAGTCCGCCGTCCATCATGGCCTTGCTTTCGGAGGGCTTGAGCACCGCGGCCTCGAGCTGCTTGCCGGCCAGATCGGCGACCACCTTGGAGCCGCCGGTGTAGGGCACGTTGATGATCTCGACGCCGGCCACACGGCCGGTCATGACAGAGAAGATGTGGTTCAGATTGTTGGTACCCGGCGTGCCGATGGACACCTTGCCGGGATTCTTCTTCATGTGCTCGACGAAGGCCTCGAGGTTGGCGGGGCCGCTGGTGGGCACCAGCAGGACCAGCGGGTCGACGGTGACGCGGGCGATCGGCGCGAACTGCTCGTTGCGCAAGGGCGTGAGGTTCTGTGCGATCAGCGACAGCGTGGAGCTCGTGCCCATGCCGATGGTGTAGCCGTCCGGTGCGGCATTGGCGACGCGCGTCATGCCGATCGAGCCGGTCGCACCCGGCAGGTTCTCCACGATGACCTGCACGCCCTGCTCGGCCGCCAGCTGCGACAGCAGGCGGGCCGCGATGTCGTTGGAGCCACCCGCGTTCCATGGCACGACCAGGCGGATCTCCTTCGCCGGGAACGGGTCGGCCGCCGCCGCAGGCCCGGCGACGAGTACGGCAGCGAGGCCCAGCAGGGCGGATATCGAGAAAAGAACGTGGTGCAAGCGCTTGCGCATGGGGTGGGTCTCCGGAGTAGTGCGTCAATGTTATAACAAACAACAAAGCGCAAGCAAGCGGAAAACCATGGCATGGTTGCAGTGCGGAAACAGGGGAAGGGCCCGCAGACGCTGCAG
>CAJYRH010000537.1 GCA_913776795.1 uncultured Pseudorhodoferax sp.
GTGTTCGCGGTCAAGGGCGAGTCCCTGGTCGACTACTGGGACTACACGCACCGTATCTTCGAGTTCACGGGCAAGAACGACGGCCCCAACATGATCCTGGACGACGGCGGCGATGCCACGCTGCTGATGCACCTGGGTGCCAAGGCCGAGAAGGACATCAAGGCCCTGGGCCGCGCCAAGAGCGAGGAAGAGAAGATCCTGCACGCCGCGATCAAGGCCAAGCTGAAGGTCGACCCGACCTGGTACAGCCGCCGGCTGAAGAACATCATCGGCGTGACCGAAGAGACCACCACGGGCGTGCACCGCCTCAACGAGATGTCGGCCAAGGGCGAGCTGATGCTGCGCGCCATCAACGTCAACGACTCGGTGACCAAGAGCAAGTTCGACAACCTGTACGGCTGCCGCGAGTCGCTGGTGGACGGCATCAAGCGCGCCACCGACGTGATGATCGCCGGCAAGGTGGCTGTCGTGGCCGGCTACGGCGACGTGGGCAAGGGCTCGGCCCAGGCGCTGCGCGCGCTGTCGGCCCAGGTGTGGGTCACCGAGATCGACCCGATCAACGCGCTGCAGGCCGCCATGGAAGGTTACCGCGTGGTGACCATGGAATACGCCGCCGACAAAGCCGACATCTTCGTCACCACCACGGGCAACAAGGACGTGATCCGCTACGAGCACATGGTGGCCATGAAGGACCAGGCCATCGTCTGCAACATCGGCCACTTCGACAACGAGATCGACGTCGCCTCGCTCGAGAAGCACTGCCAGTGGGAAGAGATCAAGCCGCAGGTCGACCACGTGATCTTCCCCAAGGTGGGCCGCAAGCCTGGCAAGCGCATCATCCTCCTGGCCAAGGGCCGGCTGGTGAACCTGGGCTGCGGCACGGGCCACCCGAGCTATGTGATGTCGTCCTCGTTCGCGAACCAGACCATCGCCCAGATCGAGCTGTACACCAAGCCCAAGGAATACAAAGTCGGCCAGGTCTACGTTCTGCCCAAGCACCTGGACGAGAAGGTCGCGCGCCTGCAGCTGTCCAAGCTCGGCGCTGAGCTCACGGTGCTGAGCAAGGAGCAGGCCGCCTACATCGGCGTGCCGGTGCAGGGTCCATACAAGCCCGACACCTACCGCTACTGATGGCGGCGGGCCTGGGCATGCGTGCCGACCAACTGCTGGTGGACCGCGGCCTGGCCGCTTCGCGTTCGCAGGCCCAGCGGCTGATCGCCGCAGGCCTGTCCTGGCGCGTGGGCAACGGTCCCTGGAAGGCGGTGGCCAAGAACCGCGACGAGTTGCCGGACGCGGCCGAGCTACAGCTGGCGGACGCGGCCGAATCGCGCTATGTCTCGCGTGGCGGGCTCAAGCTCGAAGGCGCGCTGCAGTCCAGCGGCATCGATCCGACCGGGCTGGTCTGCCTCGATGTGGGCCAGTCCACCGGCGGCTTCACCGACTGCCTGCTGCAGCACGGCGCAGGGCGCGTCGTGGGTGTGGACGTGGGCCACGGCCAGGTCCACGCGCGCGTGCGCGAGGACGAGCGTGTGCATTGCATCGAGGGCGTGAACGCGCGTGCGCTCCAGGCCGACGACCTCGGCGACGAATTGCCCGAGGCGGGCTTCGGCCTCGTCGTGGGCGATCTGTCCTTTATCTCGCAGACCCTGGTGCTGCCGGCCGTCGTGCCATTCTTGGCCGAGGAGGGCGCCTTGCTGATGCTGGTCAAGCCGCAGTTCGAACTGCAGCCGGGCCAGGTGGGCAAGGGCGGCATCGTGCGCGACGAGGCCATGTACCCCATCGTCCGCGCACGCATCGAGGCCTGCTGCGCCGAGCTCGGCCTGGCCGTGGCCGGTTGGTGGGACAGCGCGATCAGCGGAGGCGACGGCAACCGCGAGTTTTGGTTCCTGGGGAGAAAGAAAGCATGAACACGGACAGCCCGGCCCTGCCGGTCAGCTACGAGTTCTTTCCGCCGAAGACGCCAGAGGGCGTGGCCAAGCTGCGTGGCGTGCGCCAGGCGCTGTACGCGCGCAAGCCCAGCTTCTGCTCCGTCACCTACGGCGCCGGAGGCTCGACGCAGCAGGGCACCTTCGGCACCGTGGGCGAGATCCTGGCAGAAGGCGTGGAGGCGGCCTCGCACTTCTCGTGCATCGGCGCGACCAAAGAGACCGTGCGCACGCAGCTGGCCGAACTGCGCGGCATGGGTGTGAAGCGCCTCGTGGCGCTGCGTGGCGACCTGCCCAGCGGCTACGGCGCGGGCGGCGAGTTCCAGTACGCGAGCGACCTCGTGGCCTTCATCCGCGCCGAGACCGGGGACACCTTCCACATCGAGGTGGCGGCATACCCGGAAGTGCATCCGCAGGCGCGCTCGCCCGAGGCCGACCTGCAGGCCTACGCGGCCAAGGTGCGCGCCGGTGCCGACTCGGCCATCACGCAGTACTTCTACAACGCCGACGCCTACTTCCGCTTCGTCGAGGAGAGCCAGCGGCTGGGGCTCACCGTGCCCGTGGTGCCGGGCATCATGCCCATCGGCAGCTCGACCCAGCTCATGCGCTTCTCGGATGCGTGCGGTGCCGAGATCCCGCGCTGGATCCGGTTGCGGCTGCAGGCCTTCGGCGACGACACGGCGTCCATCAAGTCCTTCGGGCTGGATGTGGTGACCACGCTGTGCGAGCAGCTGGTGCGCGGCGGCGCGCCGGGCGTGCACTTCTACACGATGAACCAGTCGGTGGCGACGCTGGAGCTGTGCCGGCGTCTGGCACTGTAGGCGGCGCCTCAGTCGATGCCGAGTGCCTGGGCCAATGCGTGGCCCTGGCGCCGCAGCCTGCGCGACGCCGGCGACAACCGCGCCTGCTGCTGCACGAGGTTCTGCGCCTCGGCCAAATGGCCGCCGCGCGCGAGCGCATCGGTGTAGATCTGCTGGAACAGGTCGCGCTGCGCGTGGCTGCCGCCGATCTCCCGCAAGCGCGGCAAGGCCAGCGCCAACGCACGGGTTGCTTCGGCATGGTCGCCGCGCGCATGGGCCACGAGCCCGCGTGCAGCCGGCACCGCGACGTCGCGCCAGACAGTGTCGGCGCTGGCATGCCGCTCCAGATTGGCCAGCAGGGTACCGGCCTCGGAGCGGCCTGCACGTGCCAGACCGTAGAGGTATTGCAGGTCGAGGAAGGCCAGCACATGGTCGGCCACGCGCGGCGCGAGCCAGGTCGCCAGCGCCTGCCAGCGCTGGCCCACGTCGACGCCGGCCAGCTCCAGCCGCGCCAGCAGCGAGACGGCGTTGATCTGGTCCTGCGTACAGGACGGCATCACGCCCCAGACCTGTTGGTCGTGGAGCCGTAGCGCTTCGTCGAACTGTTCCAGTTCGATCGCGAACAGCGCCGCATGCCACCAGTTGTGCGTGCGCATGAACGAGTTGAGGCCCGCCCAATGCGGCGCCATCTCCGCGAGGAACTGCTGGCCTTCGACGAGCCGACCCTCGGTCAGCATCACGTGCGCGAGCGCGTGGTGGGCCCAGGGTTCACCGGGCTCGCCGGCCAGCGCCGTGCGCGCGGCGGCCTCGGCCTCGGACAGGTAGTGGCATTGCTCCCAGCCGAAGGCCAGCATGCCGTGCAGTTGCGGCACGTCTCCCGCAGCCGGCAGCACGGTGCGCGCGAGCCGCAGCATGCCGGGCGCATCGCCGCGGTTGAACAGGTGGTACTGGCCGAGCTTGACCGAAACCATGTCGCGCGGAAAGGTGGC
>CAJYRH010000538.1 GCA_913776795.1 uncultured Pseudorhodoferax sp.
CTCACCCTCGCCACGCACGGCCGCCGCGCTGGGCAGGAGATCTGCCACATGCAGGAAGGCCGCCCGTTCCAGGCCGATGTCGATGAAGGTGGACTGCATGCCAGGCAGCACGCGCACCACCTTGCCCATGTAGACGTTGCCGACCAGGCCGCGCTCCAGCGTGCGTTCCAGGTGCAGCTCCTGCACTGCGCCGTGTTCGACGATGGCCACCCGCGTTTCCTGCGGCGACCAGTTGATCAGGATGTCCTGCTGCATGTGGTCCTTGCTGTGGAGCGCGCGCGGTTGCCGCAGTTCGACGGCGGGGCCCACGGCGGCTCCTCGTTGTTCGTGTTGTCCGGGCCGGATCGTACGCGCTCCATGCCTCAGCAAGCCGGCCAGGCGCGTACAAGCGCATCCTGGTGCGCAGGTGCCAGCGCGGCCAGCCTTACATGGCCCGGCAGGCCGAAGGAGGCGCAGTCGCGCAACTGCACGCCAGCGGCGCGCAGCACGGCCAGGTCGCGTGCCAGGCGCTGCGGCGCCGGAACGCGGGCGCAGAAGAAGTGGGTGTCGCTCGCCAGCACCTGCCAGCCGAGGGCGGCGCATGCATCCTGCTGGCGCGCTTTCCAGCGGCGCAGCCGATCCAGGCTGGCGGCCAGCCAATCCTGGGCGGCGCCGCCGGTCCAGGCCTGCAGCATGGCCACACCGTGCGTGCCCACCGGCCACGACGGAGCCAGCTCTGCAAGACGCTGCAGCAGTGGCGCATGGCCATGCCGCGGCGCGATGGCATAGGCCGCACGAATGCCCGTCAGGCCCATGGCCTTGTTCGGCGACCAGAGTTGCCAGACCTGTGCGCGCAATGCGTCGTCCAACGTCGGGCTGCCCTGCAGCCGCATGGGGGCATACGCGCAGTCCAGCACCAGCGGCACGCCCGCCATCAGCGCCTGCACTTGCGCGGCCAGGCCTGCGTGGGCCTGGCCCAACGGCGAGGACGGCTCGCAGGCCCAGACCAATTGGGCCGGGGCATCCGTGCCTGACACCTGCATCCGGTGGGCACGCGCAGCCCAGGCGTAGTCGCCGTAGGCATGGGGCGGCACCTGCACGGCGGCGCCTGGCGCGGCCACGGCGGCGCTGATGCGCATGATGAATTCACTGGCGCTGGCGGCCACGAGCACGCGCTCCGGGGCAACACCATGGAAGGCGGCAAGGCGTTCGCGCAGAGCGCCGTAGCCGGGATCGGGGTAGCGCACGGGGTCGGCGGCCTGCACGGCCTGCAGCGCCGCGGGGCATGGGCCGCAGGCATTGGCGTTGGTCGAGAAGTCGTGCGGCGCCGCGCCGGCCGCATCGGGCCCGCCGTGCACGCGCAAGGGCATCGGGTCAGCGCCGCCCACGGCGCGGCAAGGCCTGCCTCATGCGCCGTCGGGGATCTCAGCCTCGACCAGCTGCGCCAGCAGGATCGGCGACTCCTGCCAGCCCAGCATGCACGCGGCTGCCGGAACCATGGCGGCAATGCCTTCCTGGGCCACGTGCATCTCGGTACCGACCAGCACCTGCTTCAGCTGCACCGTGACCTGCATCTCGCCAGGCAGGTCGGGATCGTCGAAGCAGTCGGTGTAGCGCAACCGCTCGCCGGGCACCAGTTCCAGGTAGGTGCCACCGAAGCTGTGGCTGCTGCCCGTCGCGAAGTTCGTGAGCGACACCCGGTGGCTGCCACCCACACGGGCCTCCATGGCATGGACCCTGGCCGTGAAGCCGTGCGGCGGCAGCCATCTGACCACGGCGTCGGGGTCGAGGAAAGCGCGGTAGACACGCTCAGGCGGCGCACGCAGGACGCGGTGCAGGCGGACGGTCTGGGTGGATGCGGACATGCGGTACTGCTGATCAAGCCGAGGACGATCCTCTGCACCCACGACGGACAGGGTGTGGGCCGGCCTCGACACGTAGGATCAGGACTTGGTCTTGGCCTGCCTGGCCATGTCCTCGGCCAGCAGCCGGCGCACCTCGAGCGCGTCCAGCGCGTAAGGAAGCAACGAGATGGCGTGCTCGGGCCGCGCCTTCTCGCCGAACACGGCCTGCGTGGCCGACCACATGAACTCCAGCGTCTCGGTGACCTCGCCCAATGCGTCGCGCGTCATGTTGGGCAACAGGGCCTCGGCCTGCGCGGCCTTGGCCGCAGCCGTCGGGGCGAGCTTGCGCTTGGCAGCCGCGGTCTTGGATGCAGGAATGGCAGGCTTGCGGGCTGGCTTGGCGGTCTTCACGTCGGCTCCTCTGTCGTGTGGGTCTGGGTGTGGCGCGAGTGTAGTCCTGCCCTGCGCCAATCCAGCCCGGGCACACCCGCGTTCATGCATACAGTCGGTTGCCGCCCGCAAGGCCGATGCCGCACCACCGTGCACGGTTTGCGGGCAATCCTGCGGCAGGCCGCACGGACATTGGCGCAGCGGGGACGCTTCCCAGGCCTGTCCCCAGCGATATCCACAGGTCGCAGGGACAACTCCGCCGCACTGGCCTCAGCAGTCGATGCCAGCCTGGCGCAGCAGCTGCGCGGTTTCGAACAGAGGCAGGCCCATGATGCCGGTGTAGCTCCCGCGCAGCGTGCGGATGAAGGCCTGCGCCCTGCCCTGCACGGCATAAGCGCCGGCCTTGCCGAGCGGCTCGCCGCTGGACACGTAGGCGCTGATCTGGGCAGGCGTGAGCCGATCGAAACAGACCTCGGACACGCTGAGCGCCTCCAGGCGTCGACCACCGTGCTGCACGGCCACTGCCGTCAGCACGCGGTGCGTGCGGCCCGAGAGCGCGGCCAGCATGCTCGCTGCGTCCTGCGCGTCCTCGGGCTTGCCGAGGATGCGCCGGCCCAGCGCCACGGTGGTGTCGGCGCACAGCACTGGGGGACCTGGCAGGCCGCGCGCGCGCTGGCGTGCCACGGCCGCGTCGAGCTTCAACGCCGTCACGCGCTGCACGTAACGCGCGGGCGCCTCGCGGCCGCGCACGGCCTCGAGCGCCTCGGCGTCCTCGCCGGGCTCGGCCAGCAGCAGTTCGTGGCGCACGCCGATCTGCTCGAGCAACTGGCGCCGGCGCGGACTCTGCGAGGCAAGGTAGACGAAATCGGACATGCCGCTAGAACCTACTCGCGGTGGTAGGGATGGTTGGCGTTGATGGACCAGGCGCGGTAGAGCTGCTCGATCAGCAGCACGCGCGCCATGGCGTGCGGCAGCGTCAGGTCGGACAGGCGGATGCGTTCTTGCGCAGCCTGGCGGAAGGCCGGCTCCAGGCCATCGGGTCCGCCGATCACCAGAGCCACACCGTCGCCTTCGAGCTGCCAGGTCGACAGCCGCGTGGCAAGGGCCTGGGTGGTCAGCGTGGTGCCGCGCTCGTCGAGCGCGACCACGTGCGCATTGCGGCCCACGGCCGATGCAATGGCAGTCTCGATGCGTTCGCGCTCGGCAGCCTGCATCTGGGCCACGGTGCGCGAGCCGCGCGGCTCGGTCTTGACGGCCCGCAATTCGACGCGGAGTTCGGGGGGAAAGCGCTTGGCGTAGTCGTCGTAGGCCGTCTGTGCCCAGTCGGGCATCCGCAGCCCCACGGCGACGATGACGAGCTTCACGCGCGGATCAGGCGCGGCGCGGGGCGGCCTTCTTGGCCGGCGCAGCCTTCTTGGCCGCGGCAGCCTTCTTCGCCGCCGCGGGCTTGCCGACGACGATGGTCTTGGGCTTGGCCACGGCCTTCAGCGGCGCCTTCCTGGCAGGTGCGGCGCTCTTGGCCGCCGGTGCGGCCTTCTTCGCTGGCGCCTTCTTGCGGGCCGGCGCCTCGACCACCGGGCGCTCGGGCGCATATTCGGGCTCGGGCTTGCGGGCCTTCCTGGCGGCGGCGGACTTGCCGGCTGGCGTCTTGGCCGCGCCCTTCGTGGCGACAACCTTGTTGGCCGGGGCCTTCGCGACCGCCCTGACGGGCGCGGCAGGCTTGGGCGCGCCCAGCTTCAGGCGCACGGGCTTGTCGCCCCACAGTTCTTCCAGGTGGTAGTACTGGCGGATGCTGGGCTGCATGATGTGAACCACCGCTGGGCCGCAGTCCACGATGATCCACTCGCCGTTGTCCTCGCCCTCGATGCGCGGCTTGGCGAAACCGGCGTCGCGCACGGCATCGCGAACGCTGGCCGCCAGTGCGCGGGTCTGGCGGTTGGAGGTGCCGGAGGCGACGATCACGCGCTCGAACAGCGGGGACAGGTGCTCGGTATTGAAGACCTGGATGTCCTGCGCCTTGACGTCTTCGAGGCCATCGATGATGGACCTCTGCAGCTTCTGGGTGTCTTTCTTGGCGGCGGATTCCGTGGAGGGGCCAGTGGTCATCGAGCGGTTCGGTAGAGGTGGTGTTGGTCAATATAGCCTGCAACGGCGGGGGGAACCAGATGGGCGATGCCCTGGCCCGAAGCGACGCGCTGGCGTATTTCGGTGGCGCTGGTCGCCACCGGTTGGGTGTGGAGGAACTCGATTGTCGCGCCGGGCCATGCCAGTTCGGGCAGTTGGCCCTGGGGCGCGGCGTCGTCCACGCGGGCGGCGACGCACAGGGTGGCCAGCTTCACGATCTCCTGCCATTCGCGCCAGCTGGTCAGCGCACGTGCCTGGTCGGATCCGATCAGCAGATGCAGCCGGGCGCGAGGATAGCCGATTTGCAGTTCCCGGAGACTGTCCACCGTGAAGCTGGGGCCGCTGCGCTCGATCTCGCGCGCGTCCACCACCACGCCGGGAATGTGCTCGAAAGCGAGTTCGGCCATGACCAGGCGGTGCACGGCGTCGGTGGGCTGCTTCGGGCGGTGCCAGGGCTG
Organism: uncultured Pseudorhodoferax sp.; assembly: GCA_913776795.1. Next base: position 4,796 of record CAJYRH010000538.1, read on the forward strand.
GCCGGTGGGCAGCACGTGCAGGCGTTCGAGCTGCCACTGGGCCATGGCGGCCCGCACCAGATCCACATGGGTGTTGTGTGGCGGGTCGAACGCACCGCCGTAGACGCCGATGCGTTGCATGGTCGGGTGGCTCAGATCCAAGTGCGGGGCACCAGGAAGTGCTCGGTCAGCCGCGCCTCGGCGGAGCCGGGCTCGGGAACATGGCGGTACGACCAGGCCGCTTGCGGCGGCATCGACAGCAAGATGGATTCGGTGCGGCCGCCGGACTGCAGGCCGAAGTGCGTGCCGCGGTCCCAGACCAGGTTGAACTCCACGTAGCGGCCACGCCGGTACAGCTGGAAGGCGCGCTCGCGCTCGCCCCAAGCCATGCCTTTGCGGCGCTCCAGGATGGGCAGGTAGGCGCCCAGGAAGGCCGCGCCCACGGCCTGGGTCATGGCAGCGCTGCGCTCCATGCCGAGCTCGGAGAAATCGTCGAAGAAGACGCCGCCGATGCCCCGCGCCTCCTGCCGGTGCTTGAGGAGGAAGTATTCGTCGCACCATTGCTTGAAGCGCGGGTACTTGTCGTCGCCGAAGGGCGTGAGCGCGTCGCGGCACGACTGGTGAAAGTGCCGCGCGTCCTCATCGAACCCGTAGACGGGCGTGAGATCCATGCCCCCGCCGAACCAGCACACGGGCGTCTCGCCGGGATGCCCGGCCGCGATCATGCGCACGTTCATGTGCACGGTGGGTGCATAAGGATTGCGCGGGTGGAACACCAGCGAAACACCCATGGCCTCGAAGGGCGCGCCCGCGATCTGCGGGCGGTGCTGCGTGGCCGAAGGCGGCAGCTTCGGGCCCCGCACATGGGAAAAGCCGCAGCCCGCGCGCTCGAAGACAGCGCCGTTTTCCAGGATGCGGGTCGTGCCCTCCCCCTGCAGGGCCTCGTCGGCACCCTTGGTCCAGCAGTCGGTCAGGAACGTGCCGCCGTCCACGGCCGCCGCGGCGTTGCAGATCTCGTCCTGCAGGCCCTGGAGCCAGGCCGCGAAGCCGGTGGCGACGACCGTCATCGGATTGCGCGGTGGCCAATGTCGCGGCGGTATTGCATGCCGTCGAAGCGGATGCCGCGCACCACCTCGTAGGCCCGCTGCTGTGCCAGCTTGACCTTGTCGGCCAGCACGGTCACGCACAGCACGCGACCGCCGCTCACGCGGACGGTGCCGTCGTCGTCGCGCACCGTACCGGCGTGGAACACCACCGCGTCGGTCTCGGCGGCCGGCAGGCCGGTGATCGCATCGCCCTTGCGCGGTGCCAACGGGTAGCCGTGGGCTGCCAGAACCACGCCCAGCGCAATGCGCCGGTCCCATTCCAGCTCGACCTGGTCGAGCTTGCCGTACGGGCCAGGCTCGGTGGCGGCCCACAGCACTTCAAACAGGTCGGACTTCAGGCGCATCAGCAGCGGCTGGGTCTCGGGGTCGCCCAGGCGGCAGTTGAATTCGAGCGTCTTGGGACGGCCCTGGCCGTCGATCATGAGGCCCGCGTACAGGAAGCCGGTGTAGGCGATGCCGTCCTTCTCCATGCCGCGGATGGTCGGCAGGATGATCTCGCGCATGGCGCGCGCATGCACATCGGCCGTGACCACCGGCGCGGGCGAATAGGTGCCCATGCCGCCCGTGTTCGGGCCCTGGTCACCGTCCTGCAGGCGCTTGTGGTCCTGGCTGGTGGCCATGGCGGTCACGTTCTTGCCATCGCACAGCACGATGAAGCTGGCTTCCTCGCCCTGCAGGAATTCCTCGATCACCACGCGCGCACCGCCTTCGTTGTGCGCCACGCCCAGCGTGTTGTCGACCAGCATGAAGTCGATGGCCTCGTGCGCCTCGGCCAGCGTGGTGGCCACGACCACGCCCTTGCCGGCGGCCAGGCCGTCGGCCTTGATGACGATGGGCGCGCCCCTGGCGTCCACGTAGGCGTGGGCCTGCGCCGGATCGCTGAAGGTCTCGTACTCGGCCGTCGGGATGCCATGGCGCTGCATGAAGGCCTTGGAAAAGGCCTTGGAGCTTTCCAGCTGCGCGGCGGCCTTGGTCGGGCCGAAGACGCGCAGCCCATGGGCACGGAACTCGTCCACCACGCCGGCGGCCAGCGGACCCTCGGGGCCGACCACGCTGAGCGCGATGTGTTCCTTCTGCGCCCATTCGCGCAGCGCCACCACGTCGGTGACGGGCACG
>CAJYRH010000539.1 GCA_913776795.1 uncultured Pseudorhodoferax sp.
GGCCGAGCCTGCACGGCTGGCCCACCTGTGGCTGGTTCCCAACCCCGACTTCCACCCCGCGGGCGACTTCGGCATCGGCACCGACGGCCTGGCCCTGGCCGACGCGGGCCCGGACGGCCGGCGCTGGACCTATGCCAACTTCGCCCTGATGCGCAAGGCGCTGTGCGCCCAGGTGCCGGTGGGCCGCAAGGCAGCGCTGGGGCCGCTGCTCAAGGCGGCCATCGCGGAACGGCAGATCGGCGCCGAGGTCTATGCCGGCGCCTGGCACAACATCGGCACGCCGGCCCAGCTGGCGGCGCTGGACGGAGCCGCGCCGTGAAGGTGTTGCTGGCCGGCGCCACGGGCCTGGTCGGCCGGGAGATCCTCGCGCTGCTGCTGGCCGACCGCGGCGTCGGCGCCGTCCACACGCTGGGCCGGCGCGCGCCGCCGAAGGCGCACGCCAAGCTGCACCACCACACGTCCGACCTGCGCAACATCCCTGCGTTGCCGCCGCTGGACACCGCCTTCGTGGCCCTGGGCACCACGATCAAGGTGGCCGGCAGCCGGGAGGCCTTCCGAGCCGTGGACCACGATGCCGTCCTGGCCGTGGCCGGCGCTGCGCGGGGAGCGGGCGCCCGGCGCCTTGGCCTGGTGAGCGCCATGGGGGCGGACCCCGGCTCCCGGCTGTTCTACAGCCGTGTCAAGGGCGAGGTCGAGCAGGCCGTTGCTCAGGTCGGTTTCGAGACGCTGGTGGTGGCGCGGCCTTCGCTGCTGGTCGGCGACCGTGGCACGTTGGGCCAGCCCACGCGCCGCGGGGAGGTCGTCGGCGAGGTTGTCAGCCGCTGGCTGCGGCCGTTGATTCCGGCCGACTACCGCGCGATCCGGGCCGCCGACGTGGCCTATGCGCTCGTGTCCACCGTCGCGCGGGGTGCGCCGGGCCGCACGCTGTTGCAGTCCGGCCAGATGCAGCGCAGCTGACCGCGCCGGGCGGTACGATAGCCCGATGAACGCGCCCTACGCCCAACGCCGCGCCGAAGTCGCCCGCCAGATCGGGCGCGACGGCATCGCCATCGTCCCCACCGCACCGGAACGCCAGCGCAACCGCGACAGCGACTTCCTGTACCGGCACGACAGTTATTTCTACTACCTGACCGGCTTCACCGAGCCCAACGCCTGGCTGGTCATCACCGGCGACGGCCAGTGCACGTTGTTCTGTGCGCCCAAGGACCTGGAACGCGAGATCTGGGACGGCTACCGGCTGGGGCCGGACGCCGCGCCCGAGGCACTGGGCGTGAGCGCCGCCCACTCCGTCGCCCAGCTGGACGCCCAGCTGCCCAGGCTGCTTGAGAACCGTGGCACGGTCTGGTTCCCGTTCGCGATCCACAAGGGGCTGGAGTCGCGCATCGACGGCTGGCTGTCCTCGGTGCGCGCACGCGTGCGCTACGGCGCGCTGTGCCCCGAATCGCAGCGCGACCTGTGCGGCGTGCTCGACGAAATGCGCCTGGTCAAGGACGCGCACGAGCAGGACGTGATGCGCCGTGCCGCGCAGATCAGCGCCGAAGCCCACATCCGCGCCATGCAGACCTCGGCCCGCATGCTGCGCGAGGGCAAGGAGGTGCGCGAGTACCACCTGGACGCCGAGCTGCTGCACGCTTTTCGCATGGGCGGCTCGCAATACCCGGCCTACGGCTCCATCGTGGCGGCCGGCGCCAATGCCTGCGTGCTGCACTACCGCGCCGATGCCGCGCCCGTGCGCGACGGCGACCTCGTGCTGATCGACGCCGGCTGCGAGCTCGACGGCTACGCCAGCGACATCACGCGCACCTTCCCCGCCAACGGCAGGTTCACCGGCCCGCAGCGCGCGCTGTACGACCTGGTGCTGGCCAGCCAGGATGCCGCCGTGGCCGCCACCCGCGCCGGCCATCGCTTCAACGACCCGCACGAGGCCACCGTCAAGGTGCTGTCCCAGGGCATGCTGGACCTCGGCCTGCTGGACCGCGACAAGGTCGGCAGCGTGGACGACGTGATCGAGCAACGCGCCTACTTCGCCTATTACATGCACCGCACCGGCCACTGGCTGGGCATGGACGTGCACGACTGCGGCAGCTACGTGGAGCCCAGCGAGATCGGCAACGGCAGCCAGCGCAGGGATGCGCTCTCCGGCGAGACCATCACCGACCGTCCCAGCCGCATCCTGCGCCCCGGCATGGTGCTGACCATCGAGCCCGGCATCTACGTACGGCCCGGCACCGTTGCGCCGGAACAGTTCCACGGCATCGGCATCCGCATCGAGGACGACGCCATCGTCACAGCCGACGGCTGCGAGCTCATCACACGCGGCGTGCCAGTGAAGGCCGACGACATCGAGGCACTGATGCGTTGAGTCCGTCAGTCCGCGTGGGCATGCGCTGACACACGACGGTCGATCGAGGAGGAAGATGATGCAGATGCGTACAACCAAACGCCGCCTGACCAAACTTGCCTTCGCGCTGTACAGCCTGGGCCTCGGCGCCTCGGCGGGGGCGCAGATCCTCCCGCTGCAGACGGGACGCGGGACGCCGCAACAGCGTCCCGCCACGGCCGTCGACACGCGCTGGAAAGAGAGCTTCGATGCCTTCGCCGCCTCTGACCTGAAGCACGCTCCGCAGACCGGCGGCGTGCTGTTCGTCGGCAGTTCCTCGATCCGGCTCTGGGACGACCTGGAAGCGCAGTTCGACAAGATGCCCGTGGTCAAACGCGGCTTCGGCGGCTCGCGCATGCTGGACGTGGCTGCCCACGTGGAGCAACTGGTCGTGCCCTACCAGCCCCGGCTGATCGTGGTGTATGCCGGCGACAACGACCTGGCCGAAGGCCGCACCCCGCAGCAGGTGCTGGACAGCTTCGTCGACTTCGTCGCGCGCGTGCGTGCCGAACTGCCGGACACGCGCATCGCCTACCTGTCGATCAAGCCCAGCCCCTCGCGCGTGGCGCTCATGCCGCAGGCCATGCAGGCCAACGCGCTCATCGCGGACTACAGCGCCAACACGCCCAACCTCGACTTCATCGACATCTACTCGCGCATGCTGGACGCCGACGGCAAGCCCCGCAACGACCTGTACACCGCCGATGCGCTGCACATGAACCCTGCCGGCTACGCGATCTGGAAGAGCACGATCACGCCCCACCTGCTGCCGCAGCGGCCGCAGTCGGCCGGGCTCAACGCGGCAACGCTGCAGAAGACGGTGGCGTCGGACCGACCGGCGCCTTGACGCGGCGCTCCGCGCGCGCCTTGCGCCGCGCGGCCGCCTGCCGGTCCAGTTCCTGGCTCAGCAGGGCCACGCCGTAGAGCACGGCGAACGAGGCCACCACAATCCCGATGTCGATCCACACGCTGCGCGCAGGCGTGGGCGCACCGAACAGCGCCAGCGCCAGCAGCGCCAGCACCAGGTGCGCGCAGAACACCGGCAACGAGGCCGCGCCCATGGTCTCCAGTGCGCGCACGCGTGGCAGATGGGTGGCCAGCCAGGGTGCGTAGTGCATGGCCAGCACCAGCAAGGCGAACAGGTTGAACAGGCGCAAGGGCGCCAGCTGCCATTTGTCGAACAGCATGTTGAGGCTGGCATCGTGCGGGATCGGCACCTGGCCCACCAGGTGCCGCCACGCGAAACACACCGCTGCGTAGACGATGGCCGTGTGCAGCAGCCAGCGCGGGAACATGACTGGCGGACGCTGGGCGGCCCGCTCGGCCCCCATCCACAGGCCCATGATCCACAGGAACTGCCAGGCCAGCACGTCGAAGGCGCCGGTCTGCACCAGCGGCACACGGATGCCGGCGGCCGGTGCCAGCGCCTCGTACAGCATGCCGCCCAGCTTGAACTGCGCCACCAGCCACAGCAGAACGCTCAGGGCCATGATGCCGGCCCATTCGCGGCGCAGGCCGTGCAACAGCACCATCGGGCTGATCAGCATGAACAGCACGTACAGCGGCAGGATGTCCAGCAACGGCGGGCTGTAGATCAGCAGAAGCGCGCCGACCAGCGCATGCAGCGGCTCGTGCAGGTAGTACTTCATGAGGCCGGTGATCGCGTCCTCCTGCAGCACCACGGCGATCAGCGCGACCACGCTGAACAGGAACAGCAGCATGGCCGCCTGGCACAGGTAGATCTTGACCACCCGGCGGTAGAAGGCCGAGCGCATGCGTTCCTCGCCCTCGCGGCGCTCCCGCCCGGCGTAGACCATGCCGGCCATGAAGCCCGACAACAGCACGAAGCCCTCGGCCGCCGAGACGAAGCCGAACGGCTGCCCGGTGGGCGAGGCGAACAGCGTGGGCAGATGCGTGAACGTCATCAGCACCAGCATGAGCCCGCGCAGCGCGTCGATCTGCCACAGGCGCTGGCTGGAGGAGGATGCCGTCATCGGTCGAGCCTACGCGCGCGATGCCGCCGCCGTCCGAAAACCCGCAGCCGCAGCGGGTGCACCGGTGCCCAGCCGCTCGAACTCCGCAATCACCTGCGCTCCCAGCAACAACAGCGCTGCGGCCAGCTCCAGGCTCAGCAGCACCGCGATGGCCGTGGTCAGGGAGCCGTACACCTGGCCGATCTGCGACAGCGTGGCCATGTACCAGACCAGCACCCGCCGCGAGATCTCCCAGAGCACGGCCGCCGCCACGGCGCCCAGCAGGGCATGCGAGGCCGACGGCCGGCCCACCGGCAGCACGAGCGAGATGGCGGTCAGCACGAAAACCTCGCCGGCAAAGCCGAGCAGGTACAACAGCACGGTGGAGACACGGTCCAGCGACCAGTTGAGCCAGAGGAAATGCAGCTCCTCGCGGCCGACCGCCTGGAACGCGCCCGACACGAGGGTCACCACGAGCAATCCGACGCCGAGCACGAGGATGCAGACGTAAGGCAGTGCGGCAGAAACCAGGAAGCGCCGGTGCCGTACCTGCACGCGGTGGTGAAACACCACCGACATGGCGTTCTCCAGCACCGTGAAGGCGAGCGAGCTGAAAAACAGCATGCTGACCAGCAGCACCCAGCCCAACACCTCGCGGTGCGCCAGGAAATTGGCCAGCTCGGCCACCACGGCACCGGACTGACCCGGCAGCAGCCAGGCCAGGTAGTGGCGCAGCGTGTCGAGCAGCGCGGCTTCCTCGATGAAGTGCGACAGCGCGATCACCGTGAGGATGAGCATCGGCACGATGGACAGCAGCGCGTAGTACGCCACGGCGCCGGCCAGCAGCAGCCCCTGGTTTGCCTTGAAGGCCTTGAGCACGCGCCAGGTGAAACCGCCAGGGTCGGCGAGCAGCAGCGCCAGCCTGGCGGGCCGTCCGGCGCGTTCAGGGAACAGGCGCAGGCGGGACGCCATCGGGGTCGGGATCGCCAGGCAGGCCGGGCTCCGGCGCGCCATCGCCAGGCTGCACCGGCAGGCCGCCCGGCTCGGGCTCGCCTTCGTCTTCGCCGTGGTGGCGCGGGGGGCGGTGGGGCATGGTCATGGCAATCCGTGGTGGGATCCGCCATGTTCTTGCGGGTCGCGCGCCCGGCGGCCCGGCCCCTGCCGCAAAGCGCTGTAGTCGGGGGCCGACACCTTGCGGCGCAGGCAGCCCGGTGTGCCGGCTCAGGCCGGCTGCTCTTCCATCGTGGCGATCACCTGGTTGGCCAGGAATTCCAGTTCCTGGATCTGCTCGGGGCTGATGTCGCGCGGAACGGTGTCGATGACGCACAGCGTGCCCAGCGCATGACCGGCCGAGGTGACCAGCGGTGCACCGGCGTAGAAGCGGATGTTCGGATCGCCCGTGACCAGCGCGTTGCCCTGGAACCGCGGGTCGGCCTGGGCATCGTTCACCACCATCACCTCATCGGGACGCTGGATCGCATGCGCGCAGAACGCCAGCTCGCGGGGCGTCTCCTTCGCCTGCAGGCCCACCCGCGACTTGAACCACTGGCGCGAGCCATCGACCAGCGACACCAGCGCGATCGGCGTCCCGCAGACGGAGGCTGCCAGGCGCGTGATGTCGTCGTACGCGCGCTCCTCGGGCGAGTCCATCACGTTCAGGGCCTGCAGGGCGGCGATGCGGGCGCCTTCGCCCAGGGCTTGCACGAGCGCATCGCGGTTCTCCCTGAAAGAGGCCTGCAGGATGCGCATGTCCTGCAGGTAGCGGCCCACATCGTCTGCCTCTTCCCCGCGCTCGCGGGCACGCGCGACGAGCTCCTCCATGCGCTGGATACAGCGTTCGCCGTCCGCGATCCGCTGGATCGTGGCAGTCAGGTCATCGATGCGTTGCTTGCGTGTCGGCACATGGGCTTTCGGTTGGGGGCCTCGGATTGTCGCCGCGCCATGTAAAGAGGCCGGGCAGCCGGGCCTGGCGACCGGTCGCTTCAGCGGCGCCCCGCCACCAGCTTCATGCCCGGCATGAGTTCGGCGGCCAGTTCGGGCCGCTCCAGCGCGTAGTCCAGGTTCATGCGCGCGATCTCCACATGCTCCTCGCCCAGTGCCTGGGCCCGGTAGCCCTGGCCTTTCTCGACGGCCTGCACCATGGCGTGGTGCGTGCGGTGCGCCTGCTGCATCCACTGCTGGCCCTCCTGCATCGAGGACTGCATGGGCAGCATCGCGCTCGGCGCAGCAAAGGGCTGGCTGTCCAGCATGTCCATGATGCGCCTGACCGCCGCGTTGCCACAGCCCTGCACCACGAGGCGGTGGAAACGGTCGTTCATCTCCACGTAGGCGGCGTAGTCGTCCAGCTCCATGGTGGGTTTGCCCACCACCTTGTCGCCCTCGTCCAAGCATTCGTGCAGCTCGCGCAGCAGCTGGCGCGGCGCGCCGTCCTCGGCCAGGAGGCGCAGCGCCAGGCCCTCGATCACGCCGCGCACGCGGATCGCGTCGGCGATCTCCTGCGACGTGAAACGGCGCATCTGGTACCCGCCCGCCGGCGATGGCTCGATCAGCCCCTCGTGCTCCAGGCTGGTCAGCGCCAGGCGCACCGGCGTGCGCGAGGCGCCTAGCTTTTCGGCCAGCGGAATCTCGGCCAGGCGCTCGCCAGGGCCGAATTCGCCCTTCAGGATCATGTCGCGCAGCTGTACGAGCACGCGGGATTGTTGGGAGTCC
>CAJYRH010000540.1 GCA_913776795.1 uncultured Pseudorhodoferax sp.
CTTGGGCAGGTCCAGGTGGGCGACGAAGCGCACGTCGGGCTTGTCGATGCCCATGCCGAAGGCGATGGTGGCCACCACCACGATGCCGTCCTCGCGCAGGAAGCGGTCCTGGTGCTTCTGGCGCACGGCCGCGTCCAGCCCGGCGTGGTAGGGCAGGGCGTTCACGCCGGCCATGCACAGCGACTCGGCCACCTCTTCGACGCGCTTGCGCGACTGGCAGTAGACCACCCCGGCTTCGCCATCGTGGTCGCGCTCGATGAAGCGCAGCAGCTGCGTCACCGGGTCTTTCTTTTCGACGATGGCGTAGCGGATGTTGGGCCGGTCGAAACTGCTGACGAACTGGCGCGCCTCTTCCAGCTGCAGCCGCTCGACGATGTCGGCCCGCGTGAGCGCGTCGGCCGTGGCCGTCAGCGCGATGCGCGGCACGCCCGCATAGCGCTCGTGCAGCAGCGTGAGCTGGCGGTATTCGGGCCGGAAGTCGTGGCCCCACTGGCTCACGCAGTGCGCCTCGTCGATCGCGAACAGCGCGAGCTTGCCGCGCGCGGCCAGGCCGTCCAGCAGTTCGAGGAAGCGCGGCGTGACCACACGTTCGGGCGCGGCGTAGACCAGCGTCACCTCGGCGCGGGCCAGCCGGCGCTCCAGGTCCTGGGTCGCAGCCCAGTCCAGCGTGGAGTTGAGGTAGGCGGCCGCCACGCCCGCCTCCAGCAGCGCTCCGACCTGGTCGTGCATGAGCGCGATCAGCGGCGAGACCACCACCGTCACGCCCTGGCCGGCGTTCTGCCGCGCGATGGCCGGGATCTGGTAGCACAACGACTTGCCGCCGCCCGTGGGCATCAGCACCAGCGCGTCGCCGCCGTCGACCACATGGTCGACGATGGACTGCTGGGCACCTCGGAACTGCGCGTAGCCGAAGGTCTCGCGCAGGATGGAACTTGTCACTTCACTCATCGCACCACGCCTGTCTACATCTGCTCCCAGGGCAGCCCGTCGAAGCGCCAGCCGTTGGTGCGCGAGCGGTGCAAGTCCTCGTTGAGTTCGCCCTCGAAGCCGTGCACGACGGCCACGACCTCGCTGAAGCCGGCCGCCTCCAGCGCCAGGCCCGCGTCGCTGGCGCGCTTGCCGCTGCGGCAGATCAGCACCACGGTGCGGTGGCGGCTGCCGGCAGCGCGTTCGACGGCCGTGACGAACGCGGCCGGGTCCGGTGTCATGGCCGGGTATTCGTACCAGGGGATGTTCTGGGCGCCGGGCGGATGGCCGACGCAGCGGAACTCGACCTCCATGCGCACGTCCACGAAGAGCGGCGGATCGCCGGCGCCTTCGGCCGCATCCTGCGTGCTTTCCAGCAGCAGGTCCCAGGCCTGCTTGGGAAGGAGTTCTTGCATGGGGCCATTGTCACCCGGCCATCAGGCCGCTGGCGCGCAGGACGCGCCGGCCAATGGCTTCGTTCAGCACGGCGCCATGCGCGCGGGCGGAGCCCACCAACGTGAACCAGCGCTTGGCGCGCGTGATGCCGGTGTAAACCAGCTCGCGCGTGAGCACCGGGCTGCCCTGGTCCGGCAGCACGAGTGCGGCGTGCTCGAACTCCGAGCCCTGCGACTTGTGCACCGTCATCGCGAACACCGTCTCCACCGCCTGCAGCCGGGCCGGCAGCACCCAGCGCACGGCACCGCTGCCGTCGCCAGCCGGGAAGGCCACGCGGCGCACGGGCGGCGCGCCGGGCGCGGGCGGGGGCAGGTCCAGTGTCAGGCCCACATCGCCGTTCATGAGCGACAGGCCGTAGTCGTTGCGCGTGACGAGCACGGGCCGGCCCGCGAACCAGCCCTGCGTGCCTTGCAGCAGGCCGGCCTCGCGCAGCAACTCGGCCACGGTGGCGTTCAGGCCCGTCACGCCCCAGGGGCCTTCGCGCAGCGCGCAGAGCAGCTGAAAGCGGCCCAGGGCCTGCAGCAGGTCGGCTGCCCAGGCATCCCAGGCGGCGGGCGCGGCACTGTCTGCCGGGCGCGTGGCGCGCATGCGGCGCAGGTAATGCGCGTGGCCGAAGGGCGCGGCGCGCTCGGCCAGCACCAGCGCGCGCAGCTTGGCATCCTGCGCGAGCAGGGCAGGCGGCTGGCTCACCCTGCAGCTGCGCAGGTCGTCCAGGCCGGCACGCCACAGGGCCTGGGCGGCGCGGCCGTCGCCGGCGTTCACGGCCTGGGCCAGCTGGCCGATGCCGCTGTCGGCCGTGAAACGGTGGCTCACGCGCAGCATGGCGATGGCCTGGTCCAGCGGGTGGCCGGCGGCGTCCTGCAGCGCGGGTGGCGGCCGCTGGCCGGCAGTGTCCTGCAGCCATTGCACGGTGGCGGCGTCGTAGTGGCCTTCCTGCGCGCGGCAGCACAGTTCGCCGAGCACGGCGCCAGCCTCCACCGAGGCCAGCTGGTCCTTGTCGCCCAGCAGCACCAGGCGGGCGCGGGGCGGCAGCGCCTGCAGCAGCCTCGCCATCATCTCCAGGTCGACCATGGAAGCCTCGTCGACCACGAGCACGTCCAGCGCCAGCGGGTTGCCCGCGTGGTGGCGGAAATGCCGGCTTTCGGGCTGGCTGCCCAGCAGCCGGTGCA
>CAJYRH010000541.1 GCA_913776795.1 uncultured Pseudorhodoferax sp.
CTGAGCGCAGTGCGCCGGTCAGGCCGTGGCCGGTCGGCCCGCCAGTGCGATGAAGGCGCGGACGTAGTCGATGGCTGTGTCTGCCTCGCGCACGCCCAGGAAAATCTGCTTGGCCACGCCGCGAGCACCCAGCCGCACCGGCACCACGTCCATGCGGTCCCGGTACTCCTCGACCAGCCAGCGCGGCAGGGCCGCCACGCCGCGGCCGCTGGCCACCATCTGCAGCATGATGTCCGTGGTCTCGATGGCCTTGTGGCGCCGGGGCGTGACACCGGCTGGCAGCAGGAACTGGTTGTAGATGTCCAGCCGCTCGGTATCCACGGGGTAGCTGATCAGCACCTCCTGGCTCAACTGCTGCGGCTTCACGTAGGCAGCCGAGGCCAGTGCATGGCCCCGGGCGACGACCAGCACCTGCTCGTAGTCGAACACGGGCTCGAACTTCAGGCCCGGCTTGTGGAGGGGGTCGGGTGTGACCAGCAGGTCGATTTCGTAGCCGAACAGCGCGCCGATACCGCCGAACTGGAACTTCTGCTTGACGTCCACGTCGACGTCGGGCCAGGCGGCCAAGTAGGGTGAGACCACCTTGAGCAGCCACTGGTAGCAGGGGTGGCATTCCATGCCGATGCGCAGCGCACCGCGCTCGCCCTGCGCGAACTGGCCCAGCCGCTCCTCGGCCAGGTCCAGCTGCGGCAGCACGCGGTTCGCCACCGCCAGCAGGTACTGGCCGGCCTGCGTGAGGCGCAGGCTGCGGCCCTCGCGCAGCCAGATGTCGGTGCCCAGCTGCTGCTCCAGCTTCTTCATGCTGTGGCTCAACGCCGACTGGGTCAGGTTCAGCACGCCCGCGGCGGCCGTCAGCGAGCCCTGCTTCTCGACCTGCTGGACGATGCTGAGATGGATGCGCTCCAGCATTCGATGACCTGAATTCATGGATTGTTGAAGAAAGACCATTTTACTTCATGACCCATCGTCCATAGCATCCGCCTCCATTGTTGGTTTTCCATCGTTGGCACATGACACGTCCACTCCGCGCCGTCGCCGTTTCCGGCGGGCTGCAACGCCCCTCCAGGGCCACGGCCCTGGCAGAGCACTTGCTCGACCTCATCGCCGAAGAAGTCCCTTGTGAGCAGCACCTGGTCGAACTGGGCCGGCTCACGCCGCAGTTCGCCAGCGCGGCACGGCGCTCCCAGCTGCCCGATGCGGTGGCGCGGGAGCTGGTGCGGGTCGAGCAGGCCGACGTGCTGGTCGTGGCCACGCCCGTGTACCGCGGGGCCTACACGGGCCTGTTCAAGCACTTCTTCGACCTCATCGACCAGGACGCCCTGGTCGACACGCCGGTGCTGCTGGCCGCCACCGGCGGCAGCGAGCGCCATGCGCTGGTGATCGACCACCAGCTGCGGCCGCTGTTCAGCTTCTTCCAGGCGCGCACCCTGCCGCTGGGCGTCTACGCGACCGACAAGGACTTCCTGGACCACCGCCTGCGGGACGAGGCCCTGTTGGCACGGGCCCGCCTGGCCGTGCAACGGGCCTTGCCGCTGATCGAATTGGCGCGCCATGCCAGGCCTTCTCCCGCCCTGCAAGCGCTGACGGCCTGACGCCGTCACCGAACTCCATCCGCCACATCCGCACCGCAGACCGCCATGAACGACGACTTCAGCTTCAGCCTCAACAGCCTTCGCTTCGATGAGGACTACCTCCCATCGGACTGCACCCGAATCACCACCAACTTCGCCAACCTGGCCCGCGGCGCGCGCCGGCAGCAGAACCTGCGCAACACGCTGCGCATGATCGACCAACGCTTCAACGGTCTGGCGTACTGGGACAACCCGACCGCGGACCGCTACACGGTGGAGCTGGAAATCATCTCGGTCGAGTTGAAGATGGCGGCCGGGAGCGGCGGCGCGCCATTCCCATTGATCGAGATCCTGCAGACCCACATCCTCGACCGCACGTTGGGCCGGCGCACTGCCGGCATCGTGGGCAACAACTTCTCCTCTTATGTGCGCGACTACGACTTCAGCGTGCTGCTGCCGCAGTACAACGCCGATCGCGCGGAGTTCGGCACGCCGGCGGATTTCGGCGACTTGCATGGCAAGCTGTTCCGGCAGTTCGCCAACTCGCGCGCCTACCACGAGCGCTTCTCCAAGCCGCCCGTCATCTGCATCAGCGTCTCGACCAGCAAGACCTACCGGCGCACCGGCAACCAGCACCCCGTCCTGGGCGCCGAGTACCAGCAGAACGAGCTGTCATCGACCGACCATTACTTCGCCAAGATGGGCCTGCAGGTGCGCTTCTTCATGCCGCCCGGTGGCGTGGCGCCGCTGGCCTTCTACTTCCACGGCGACCTGCTGGACGGCTACACGAACCTGGAGCTGATCGGCACCATCGCCACGATGGAGACCTTCCAGAAAATCTACCGTCCCGAGATCTACAACGCCAATTGCGCGGCGGGCACCTTCTACCGGCCCAGCCTGAAAAACCAGGACTACGCGCGGACCCCGATCGTCTACGACCGGGAGGAGCGCAGCCAGCTGGCGGTCCAGCAGGGGAGGTTCGCGCAAGAGCACTTCATCCAGCCGTACCGCAACATGCTGGAACAATGGGCCGCCGCTTGTGCACTCTGAAACCCCTGTTCGCAGAAAAGGAATTCCCGAATGTTTGAAACCTCCATCGCGGGCAGTCTGCCCAAGCCCGCCTGGCTGGCCGAGACCAACAAGCTCTGGCCGCAATGGCGCGCCGAAGGCGATGCCCTGCGCCAGGCCAAGGCCGACGCGACACTGTTGTGGATCAAGGCCCAGGAAGACGCAGGCCTGGACATCGTGTGCGACGGGGAACAGTCGCGCCAGCACTTCGTGCACGGCTTCCTGGAGCAGGTCGAGGGGATCGACTTCGACAACAAGGTGAAGATGGGCATCCGCGACAACCGCTACGACGCGATGGTGCCGCAGGTGGTGTCCGCACTGCGCCTGAAGGGCCGTGTGCACGCCTTCGAGGCGCAGCTGGCGCGCGCCCACACGAAGAGGAAGCTCAAGTTCACCCTGCCCGGCCCGATGACCATCGTCGACACCGTGGCCGACCGCTTCTACGGCGACAAGATCAAGATGGCCTTCGCCTTCGCCGAGCTGCTGAACCAGGAGGCGCTGGCGCTGCAGGCCGACGGCGTGGACATCATCCAGTTCGACGAGCCCGCCTTCAACGTCTACATGAAGGACGCCGCCACCTGGGGCGTGCAGGCGCTGGAACGCGCGGCCCAGGGCCTGACCTGCACGACGGCCGTGCACATCTGCTACGGATACGGCATCAAGGCCAACACCGACTGGAAGAGCACGCTGGGCGAGGAGTGGCGCCAGTACGAAGCCGTGTTCCCGGCGCTGGCCAAGAGCTGCATCGACCAGGTCAGCCTGGAGTGCATCCACTCCTATGTGCCGCCGGACCTGATGCAGCTGCTGGCCGGCAAGGACGTGATGGTCGGCGTGATCGATGTGGCCAGCGACGTGGTCGAGACGCCCGAGGAAGTGGCCGACACCATTGGCCGCGCGCTTGCATTCGTGCCCAAGGAGCGGCTGTTTCCGTGCACGAACTGCGGCCTGGCGCCGATGGGGCGCGATGTCGCGTGGCGCAAGCTGCAGGCGCTGGCAGAAGGCACGCGGCTGGCGAAGGAGCGGCTCGGCGCGGCGTGAACGACTGTTCGTGACCGGGGACCGGTCTTCAGCGATGACGACAGTGCGGCCCGAAATGTGGACGCACCTGCACGGAACAAAGGGCCGGAGATGGCGAGGCTTGTGCGACACCGGCCCTCGGGTCGTCGCCGACCAACGCTCGGCCGCGGGCCGGGCAGGTATCCCAACGGATGCTGTCGCTCGCCGGCACCGACAGACGAACACCAGCGCGCCAGCGCTCGCGGCAAGCCGTGGCTGCCGGGCCGCCCCCGGGCACGGTCCGACGCACCTTGCCTACGGCAGTCCGCGCCAAGTGGTGCCGGCCGCTCGCACCGCGACCGGAACCGATGTGACCATTTCGCGCTGTCCAGCGCATCCCAAGCCACCGCCTTCCCTCGGCCATCCGCCATCCCGCCTCAAAACCCCACCCGCACCCCCACGCTGAACACCGCCTTGCCCTCCGAGCGCCCCAGCGTGCCGTCGATCTGCAGGTTCTTCACCACCTCGCGGCGCAGGCCGAACTGGAAGGTCGGCTTGCCATCCTGCTGGCCGAAGGCCTCCACATGCGCCGTCACGGCGCCCAGCTCGAACTCCTTGGCCACGCCCCACAGCGCGCGGGTGCCGCCGCCATCGGGCCGCTGCGCGCCCAGGTTCAGGTGCAGCGGGCCGCCGTCCAGGTTGCAGGTGAACAGGCCGTTGGCATACGTGGCGTCGCCGCGCTCGCGGTGCAGGTGCGTTCTCCCAAGCACTGCGCCGACATTGCAGCCCCCCTCCACCGAGGGGGTGAGCCGCATCTTGGCCTGCACGGCCGTGCTGGTCTCTGGGCCGGAGAAGTTGCGCTCCACGCCCACGCCCAGTTCCAGCCAGTCCAGCACGCCCACACCCAGCGTGCTGGTCCACAGCCGGTCGCGACTGGCCGGTCTGGCGTACCAGCTCTCGACCTGGCCGCCGCCGACCTCGGCCACGTTGGCGTCGTCCACCGTGAGCGGCCGGCCGGCCCAGGCCGGTGCAGATGCAACCATCGACCAGACGAATGCAAGGCGCAGCGCGGTCCTCATGCCACTTGTTCCCGCATGTCGACGGCAGCAGCGCCGCCCGGCAGCCGGAATGCCGCCACTGCGTTGACCAGGCCCTGCGCCTGCCCCTTCAGGCTGCTGGCCGCGGCCGCGATCTGCTCGACCAAGGCCGCGTTCTGCTGTGTGCTGCGGTCCATCTGGGTCACAGCATCGCCGACCTGCGAAATGCCGGCGGCCTGGCCATCGCTGGAGGCGGTGATCTCGCCCACGATGTCGGTCACGCGGCGGATGGCCGCGACGATCTCGTCCATCGTGCCGCCGGCGCTGCCGACCAGCCGCGTGCCGGCCTCCACGCGCTGCACGCTGGTGCCGATCAGGCCCTTGATCTCCTTGGCG
>CAJYRH010000542.1 GCA_913776795.1 uncultured Pseudorhodoferax sp.
GGCCAGCAGCTGCTTGGCGCAGCCGTTCTCGACCTTGATGTCCTCGGCGTCCTTGGTCGGCGTGCGCAGCGCCATCGCGATGTCGCTGGTGATCAGGTCGCCGGCGATCGGGATCACGGCCGTGTGGCGGATCGCGCCACCGGTGAAGATGGCCACGTCGGTGGTGCCGGCGCCGATGTCCACGAGCGCCACACCGAGCTCGCGCTCATCCTCGGTCAGCACCGACAGGCTGGAGGCCAGCGGGTTCAGCATGAGCTGGTCCACGTCCAGCCCGCAACGGCGCACGCACTTGATGATGGTCTCGGCTGCGCTCTGCGCGCCGGTCACGATGTGGATCTTGGCCTCCAGGCGGATGCCGCTCATGCCGATGGGCTCGCGCACATCCTGCCCGTCGATCACGAATTCCTGCGGCTCCACCAGCAGCAGGCGCTGGTCGGTGGAGATGTTGATGGCCTTGGCCGTCTCGACCACGCGTGCCACGTCGGCCTGCGTGACCTCCCGGTCCTTCACCGCCACCATGCCCGAGGAATTGATGCCGCGGATGTGGCTGCCCGTGATGCCGGTGTAGACATGGGCGATCTTGCAGTCGGCCATGAGCTCGGCCTCCTTCAGGGCCTGCTGGATGCTCTGCACGGTGGCGTCGATGTTCACGACCACGCCGCGCTTCAAGCCATTGCTGGGCGCCACGCCGAAGCCCGCCAGCTTGAGCTCGCCACCGGGCATGACCTCGGCCACCACGGCCATCACCTTGGCCGTTCCGATGTCCAGCCCCACCACCAGATCTTTGTATTCCTTCGCCATGTCAGTTCCTGTCTTGTGTCGGCGTCATTTGCGTTTGGGCACCGGCGCGGTCACGGTGGTCACGCCGCGCAGCTTGAGGGCGTAGCCGGTCGGGTAACGCAGGTCGGCCGACTCCAGCGCATCCGGCCGACGGCCGTACTGGGCGGCCACCGTGGCCACGGTCTTCGTGAAGCGCGCGATGCGCTCGGTGATTTCCTCGGGCGTGCCGCGGCCCAGCTCCACCACCGCACCCGAATCCAGCAGCGCGCGCCAGCTGCCGCGGCCGGTGAGTTCCAGCTGCGTGATCTCGGCATCGAGCGGGTCGAACATCGGCGCGAGCGTGCGGTACATCCCCAGGATCTGGTCCGACTCGCCATCGGGCCCGAGCAGGCGCGGCAGGTCGCTGCGGTGCACCTCGCCCACATTGGCCTCGAAGACCTCGCCGAAGCTGTTGAGCAGCTGCGAGCCGCTCTCCGGCCCCCAATAGGCGGCCGCCTGGTGTTCCTGCAGCGTCACGCCGAGCCGGTTCGGGAACTCGCGGCGCACGGTGGCGCGGCGCACCCAGGGCACGGCCTCGAAGGCGCTGCGCGTCTCGTCCAGGTCCACCGTGAAGAAGGTGCCGCGCACATGCGGCGCCACGTTGGCCTTGAGCGTGAGGGCGTTGTTGTGCGTGACCTCGCCGCGCACCTCGATCCCGCCCAGCGCGAACACCGGCTGGCGCAGCACCCACAGGCACAGCGCGCCCAGCGTGAGGCCGGCGAAGATCAGGAACAGCACCGATGCGGTGATGTTCATGAGCTTGACGTCCATCGGCGCTGGCAGCGTGGCGTTCATGCGGCGGCGGCTCCCGGGGAATCCAGCGCGGCCGAGGCCAGCACGCGCAGGCACAGGTCGGGGTAGGCGATGCCGGCCGCGCGCGCGGCCATGGGCACCAGCGAGTGGCCGGTCATGCCCGGCGAGGTGTTCATCTCCAGCAGGAAGGGCTTGCGGTCGCTGGCGCGGACCATGAGGTCGGCGCGGCCCCAGCCGCGGCAGCCCAGCGCGCGGTAGGACGCCAGCACGATGCGGCGGATCTCCTGTTCCTCGTCCTGCGGCAGGCCGCTCGGGCACAGGTAGCGCACCTCGTCGGTGAAGTACTTGTTCTGGTAGTCGTAGGCGCCTTCGGGCGCCTGGATGCGGATCACGGGCAGCGCCTCGGCCGCGTCCCCCGTGCCCAGCACGGCGCAGGTCACCTCTTCGCCTGCGATGAACTCCTCGCACAGCACGTCGGGGTCGTACTGGGTCGACAGGCGCACGGCGTCCAGCATCTGCGAGTAGCCCTGGACCTTGGTGACGCCGATGGACGAGCCCTCGCGCGGCGGCTTGACGATCAGCGGCAGGCCCAGCGTGTCGGGCACCTGGCGCACGTCGGCAAGCTCCTGGCTGCCGGGCTGCAGCACGACGTGGCGCGGCGTGGGCAGGCCACAGGCCTCCCAGATGCGCTTGGTCATGACCTTGTCCATGGCGATGGCGGAGGCCATCACGCCAGAGCCCGTGTAGGGGATGCCGAGCAGTTCCAGCGCGCCCTGCACCGTGCCGTCCTCGCCGTGGCGGCCATGCAGTGCGATGAAGCAGCGTGCGAAGCCCGAGCTCTTGAGTTCGTGCAGGCCGCGCTCGGCCGGATCGAAGGCATGCGCGTTGACACCGGCCAGGCGCAGCGCGTCCAGCACACCGTTGCCCGACAGGAATGAAATCTCGCGCTCGGCCGACGTGCCGCCCATCAGGACCGCGACCTTGCCCATGCTGGCGGCCAAACCCGTGCTCATGCCTTCACCCCTGCCAACTCCACCACCTTCGCCGGCACGCCGCCGATGGAACCGGCGCCCATGCACAGCACCACATCGCCGTCGCGCGCATTGCTGCGGATGGCCGCGGGCATCGCACCGATGTCGTCCACGAACACCGGCTCGACCCTGCCCGCCACGCGCAAGGCGCGTGCCAGCGCACGGCCGTCGGCGGCCACGATGGGCGTCTCGCCGGCGGCATAGACCTCGGCCAGCAGCACCGCATCGGCCTCGCCGATGAC
>CAJYRH010000543.1 GCA_913776795.1 uncultured Pseudorhodoferax sp.
GGGCGTGCATTCGGTGCATGTGCCGCACGACGTGGACGACGTGCCCGGCATGGTGCAGGCCGCCTGCACGCTGGCCCGCGCAGAAGGTTTCGCGCAGCCCGGCGACACCATCGTGGTCGCAGCCGGCGTGCCCTTCGGCAAGGCCGGCACCACCAACCTTCTGCACATTGCCCAGGCCTGAGGACACGCGCCATGTCCACCGTCGACCACCACCAGGCTCCGGAAACCACCGACTCGTGCGGCAACCCGACCATGGTCTCGCACCGCCCGAGCGCGACCGAGGACTGCTGCATCGCCGAACCGGCCACCGCCGCGCGTGCGACGCGTGCCACGCAGACCAGTGCAGGATCGCCGCGCTGCCCGGACCGCATGGCCGATGACAACCGGCTGGCGTGGACCGAGGACGAGCTCGGCCACGACGCGGCCGGCGCGGGCGGCGACGCGTTTCCCTTGTTGCGCCAGCACGCCTGAGGCCTGCCATGCACATCCTGATCGCACCCGATTCGTTCAAGGAAAGCCTCAGCGCGCTGCAGGTCGCCGAGGCCATCGAGGCAGGGCTGCGCGAAGTGCTGCCCGACGCCCGCTGCCGCAAGCTGCCGATGGCAGACGGCGGCGAGGGCACGGTGCAGGCGCTCGTCGACGCCACCGGCGGCCGGCTGTGCGAGGCCATGGTCACGGGGCCGACGGGCCGGCGCATCGCCGCGCGCTACGGCCTGGCCGCGGACGGCGGCATCGCCGTGATCGAGATGGCCGCCGCGAGCGGGCTCGAAGGCGTGCCGCCCACCGAGCGCGACCCGCGCAGCGCCACCAGCTGGGGCACCGGCGAACTCATCGCCGACGCGCTCGGTGCCGGCGCGCGGCGCTTCGTCATCGGCCTGGGCGGCAGCGCCACCAACGACGGCGGCGCCGGCATGCTGCAGGCACTGGGCGTGCGCCTGCTCGATGCGCAAGGCCAGGACATCGGCCGCGGCGGTGCCGCGCTCGCACGGCTGCAGCACATCGACGTCAGCGGCCTCGATCCCCGCATCGCGCACTGCCGCATCGACGTGGCCTGCGACGTGACCAACCCGCTGGTCGGTCCACGGGGCGCATCGGCCGTGTTCGGCCCGCAGAAGGGCGCCACTCCCGCGATGGTGGCTGAGCTGGACGGCTGCCTGCAGCGCCTGGCCGAGGTGCTAGCGCGCGACCTGGGCCAGGACGTGGCCCAGGTGCCCGGCACCGGTGCGGCCGGCGGCATGGGCGCGGCCCTGCTCGCCGTGCTGGGCGCGCAACTGCGGCCGGGCAGCGAAGTGGTGGCCGATGCGCTAGGGCTGGACGCCGCGGTGCGCGAGGCCGACCTCGTTATCACCGGCGAAGGCCGCACCGACGGCCAGACCGTCCATGGCAAGGCGCCCATCGGCGTGGCGCGCGTGGCGGCGCGCCATGGGGTGCCCGTGATCGGCCTGTCGGGCGCGCTGACGCCCGACTCGCGCGCCGTGCACGCGCACGGCATCGCTGCGGTGTTCAGTGCCGTGCGCAGCGTCTGCACGGTCGAGGAGGCACTGCGCGATGCAGCGGCCAATCTGCAGGCCACCGCGCTCAACATCGCCATGGCCCTGCGGCTGGGCCAGCAACTGGCCTCACACGCTGCTAAGCCTGCACGGCCGCCGGCCACACGCTGAAGACGCGCTCGCGCAGCGCGGCCTGCAGCGGCCGCGCCGCATCCTCGGCCAGCACCAGCAGCGACAGCGGGCAGGCGATGCGCTCGCCGTCCCAGGCCACGATGCGGCCGGCCGCCAGCAACTCCCTGGCGCGCCGCTCGCGCGCCAGGCACAGGCCCACGCCGGCCTGGACGAGATCGAGCAACGTGGATTCCTGGTCGGCCTCGGCCACGGTCTGGCGCGACAGCCCCTGCTGCCGCAGCAGCCGCTCCACGATGACGGTCTGCGAGCTGCCGCGCGCCGTACCGATCCACGGCAGCGCAGCGAGCGCCGCCCAGCCCTGGCCCATCACGCGCGGGGCCCAGGCCGGCGGCAGCACGACGGCGTAGGACTCCACGGCCAGCACGATGGCCGACACCTCGGCATCGTCCACGTCGCCGAGGAAGAAGCAGGCATCGAGTTCGCGCGCCTTGAGCCGCTGCAACACCGTGCCCGAGATGCCCTGCTCCAGCCGCACGTCCACCTGCGGGCAATGCTGCTGCAGCTCGCCAAGCAGCTCGCCCAGGCGGATCGAGGCCGGGTCGACGATGGTGCCCAGCCGCAGCAGGCCCGTCAGCTGGCCCTGCAACTGGCGCGCCGCGGCCGAAAGCTCATCCGCGGCGTCCAGCGTGCGCTGCGCCAGCGGCAGCAGGCGCCGGCCGACGGCGCTGGGCACCATGCCGGCCGTGGTACGGTCGAACAAAGGGCCACCCAGTTCCTCCTCGAGTGCCTTGAGTTGCTTGGACACGGCCGACTGCGTCAGGTGCAGCTGCTCGGCCGCCCGCGTCACATGGCCGACACGGGCGACAGCGACGAACGCGCGCAGTTGGTAGATTTCCATGTTCCAGGGGCCTTGGCTTGCCGCGGCAGTTTGACACAGGGGCCCCGCTCTTCTTCCATCCATCGCACACAAGGAGTTCGCTGATGAACGGCGCCCACAGCCTGGTCCATACGTTGCTCGCCGCGGGCGTCGACACCTGCTTCGCCAACCCCGGCACCAGCGAGATGCACTTCGTCGCCGCGGTGGACCAGATCCCCGGCATGGACTGCGTTCTGGGCCTTCAGGAGAACGTGGTCACCGGCATGGCCGACGGCTACTGGCGCATCGCGCGCAAGCCGGCCTGCACGCTCCTGCACTGCGGCCCGGGCCTGGCCAATGGCCTGGCCAACCTGCACAACGCGCGCCGCGCGCACGCCGGCATCGTCAACATCGTGGGCGACCAGGCGACCTACCACCGCCCGCATGACGCGCCGCTGACGGCCGACACCGAGGCCATGGCACGCACCGTCTCGCAATGGGTGCGCACCAGCGCGCGCGCCGAGGACGTGGGCCGCGATGCCGCGGCGGCCGTGCAGGCCGCGCGCAGCGGGCCGGGCCAGGTGGCCACGCTGATCCTGCCGTCCGATGCGTCCTGGAACGAAGGCGGCACCACAGCCGAGCCACTGCCCGTGCCCGCCCTGGCGCCACTGGACCCGTTCGCCATCGACAACGCCGCGCGCGTGCTGCGCACGACCGGCCGCGACACGCTGATCCTGCTGGCCGACAGCGCCGTGCGCGGCCCGGCCCAGGCGCTGGCTTGGCGCGTGGCCCAGGCCACAGGCGCCACGCTGCTGGCCGACTTCATGAACGCGCACGTGGAGCGCGGCCGCGGCCGCCTACCGCTCGAGCGCATGCCCTACGTGACCGACCTGGCGATCAAGACGCTGGCGCGCTTCAAGCACATCGTGCTGGTCGGGGCCAAGCCGCCGGTGGGTTTCTTCGCCTACCCCGGCAAGCCGTCGACGCAGTACCCGCCACAGGCGCAGCTGCACCGGCTTTCGCGGCTGGACCAGGATCCCACGGCCGCACTGCGCGCGCTGGCCGAAGCGCTGGACGCGCCCGAGGCCGCACTGCCCGATCCCGGCCCGCGGCCCGAGCCCGCGCAGGGCAAGCCCACCCCCGAAGGCCTGGCCCAGACCGTGGCCGCGCTGATGCCCGAGCACGCGATCGTCTCCGACGAAAGCGTGTCCTTCGGCCGCGGCTTCTACACCCACACGCACGCCGCCCCCGCGCACGACTGGCTGCACCTGGCCGGCGGCGCCATCGGCGACGGCCTGCCCGTGGCCACCGGCGCTGCCATCGGTGCCAAAGGCCAGCGGCGCGTGATCAGCCTGCAGGCCGACGGCTCGGCCATGTACTCGCTGCAATCGCTGTGGACCCAGGCACGCGAGCAGCTGCCCTGCACCACCATCATCCTGTCCAACCGCAAGTACAACATCCTGATCGGCGAGTACGCCGGCGTGGGCGCCCAGCCGGGCGCCACGGCCATGCGCATGCTGGACCTCGGCAACCCCGAACTGGACTGGGTCAAGCTGGCCGGCGGCATGGGCGTGGAGGCCGCGCGCGCCGAGACGCTCGAGCAGTGCGCGGACCTCCTGCGTGCAAGCTTCGCGCGCAAAGGCCCGTTCCTGATCGAGCTGATGGTGTAGGTGACGGTCGGCGGCCTGGTTCGGCGCCGGCCCTGCGCATCGGCTTGCGATCGGCCTGGCGTGGCCGGGTAAGCGTCTGTTGCAATCGGTCACCGGCGGTGTGCAGCCGACATGCCGCCCCCCGGCTTTCAAAGTTAAGCTTGCCTTCGGACCGGGGCGCGCTGGAGACGTGCGCCGGCCCGATCCGTGCACCGTCTTCCGGGGAACAACAAGCATGCAACGCCGCCTCTTCACCGCCCTCCTCGCCGCTGGCCTGGCCTTTGCCGGTGCCGCCCAGGCCGACCAGTTGGCCGACATCAAGCAGAAAGGCCAGCTCGTCGTCGGCGTGCTGGGCACCGACGAGCCCAACAGCTTTCTCGATCCCAAGACGCGCGAGCTGGTCGGCTACGAGGTCGACCTCGGCAATGCCGTGGCCAAGACGCTGGGCGTGAAGGCCGTGTTCAAGCAAATCGCCGTCGCCGCCCGCATCCCCGAACTGCAGCAGGGCCATGTGGACCTGCTGGCCGCCTCGCTCACGCACAACAAGGAGCGCAAGGCCCAGATCGACTTCTCGCTGACCACCTTCGTGACCGGCCAGAAGGCCCTGGTCAAGAAGTCCAGCGGCGTCAAGGATGTGCCCGAACTCGCCGGCAAGCGCGTGTTGACGGCCAAGGGCGGCACCCAGGAGCCCAACATCCGCAAGGCCGTGCCGACCGCCGAGGTCGTGACCTACGAGAACTCGCAGCAGGCCTTCCTGGCGCTGCAGCAGGGCAAGGGCGTGGCGTACGTGAACGACGAGCTGAGCCTGCTGATGGACATCGCCAAGCTCGGCCCCAAGGGGCAGGAGTACATGATGCTGCCGACCAACCTCAGCGTGGAACCGCTGGCCCTGGGCATCAAGAAGGGCGAAGCCGGCCTGAAGGCCGTGGTGGACGACACGCTGCGCGCGCTCGAGAAATCCGGTGACGCCGAGAAGCTCTACATGAAATGGTTCGGGCCGGGCACCAAGACCAACTCGAACACGCGCAGCTTCAGGTTCGAGACCGACAAGATCGCCGGCTGACGGCGCAGCGCCCGACGCGATGCCCACCGCAGTGCCTTTTCTGGCCTGCTGCGCATGCCGGTCTTCGACTACTCCCTGCTGCTGAAGGGCCAATACCACGACATGCTCGTGGCCGGCCTGGTGCTGTCGCTGCAGCTCGCGGCGGCCACGCTCGCGCTGGCCCTGCCGCTGGCGCTGGGTGTCGCGCTGCTGCGGCTGGCGCCGGCCGCGGCGCTGCGCTGGGTCGGCTTCGCCTACGTCGAATCCGTGCGCAACATTCCGCTACTGGCCCACATGCTGTTCTGGTACTTCGCCGCGCCCGAGTTGCTGCCGGAGCGGCTCAAGGCCTGGCTCTACAGCGGCAACATCGAGGCCACCAGCGCCGTCGTCGCGCTCACGCTGTACACGGCGGCCTACATGTCCGAGGACATCCGCAGCGGCATCCGGGCCATCCCCGCGGTGCAGTTCGAGGCCGGGCGCGCGCTGGGCTTCGGCTTCCTGGCCACCATGCGGCGCATCGTCCTGCCGCAGGCGATGCGCATCACGGTACCGCCGCTGATCTCGCAGACGCTGAACCTGTGGAAGAACACCAGCATCGCCACGGTGATCGGCACGGCCGAACTCATGTACCAGGCCGGCCAGGTGGAAAGCGCGACCTTCCGCAGCTTCGAGTCCTTCGCCTTCGCCACGGCGGCCTACCTCACGGTGTCGCTGGCCATCACCGGCCTGGCGGCCTGGTACCAGTCGCGCTACCCCGCGCGCACGGCCTAGGAACGCCCGATGCTCGAGCTCATCGACACCTACTGGCTCTATTTCCTGATCGGCCAGTACCCGAACGGGCCGCTGGGTGGCCTGGCGCTGACGCTGCTGCTGGCCTCGCTGGGCCTGCTCCTGGGCCTGCCGCTGGGCATCGTGCTGGGCCTGGCGCGCGTGAGCCCGATCGCCTGGCTGCGCCTGCCGGTCACGGCCCTGGTGTTCGTGGTGCGCGGCGTGCCGCTGCTGATGGTGGTGTTCTGGGCCTACTTCTTCCTGCCCAGCGTCACGGGTGTGAAGACCGACCAGTTCGCCACCATGCTGATCGCGCTGGTGGTGTTCGACGCGGTCTACCTGGCCGAGATCGTGCGTGCCGGCATCCAGGGCGTGCCGCGCGGCCAGGTGGAAGCCGCGCGCTCGCTGGGCCTGGGCTGGTGGCGCACCATGCGCACCGTGGTGCTGCCGCAGGCCACGCGCGCCATGCTGCCCTCGCTGGTGAACCAGTTCGTCTCCACCATCAAGGAGACCTCGCTGGGCTACATCATCGGCCTGAACGAGGTGTCGTTCGTCACCACGCAGATCAATACCCAGGTGTTCACCCGCCCGGCCGAACTCTATGCCGTCCTCGGCCTCACCTATTTCCTGCTGTGCTTCGGCCTGTCGCGCCTGGCCTACTGGCTGGAGCGCCGGCTCGCGCGCAGCGCGCAGGCCGGCACCCGCCGTCCGCGCCAGGCCCTGTCCCAAGCGAGCGCCCCATGATCCAGTTCGACAAGGTCAACAAGTGGTACGGCACCTACCAGGCGCTGACCGACGTCACGGAGACCATCGCCAAGGGCGAGGTGGTCGTGGTGTGCGGGCCGTCCGGCTCGGGCAAGTCCACGCTGATCCGCACCGTGAACCGGCTCGAACCGATCCAGTCCGGCACCATCACCGTGGCCGGGCAGGACATCCATGCGCGCGGCGTCGATCTGAACGAGTTCCGCTCGCGCATCGGCTTCGTGTTCCAGCAATTCAACCTGTTCCCGCACCTGTCGGTGCTGCAGAACTGCACGCTGGCGCCGGTGCAGCTGCGCGGCCTGTCGCGCGCACAGGCCGAGGAACGCGCGCTGGCGCTGCTTGCGCGCGTGGGCCTGGCGCACAAGGCGGCCGCCTACCCGGCCGACCTGTCGGGCGGGCAGCAGCAGCGCGTGGCCATCGCCCGCGCGCTCGCCATGCAGCCGCCGCTGATGCTGTTCGACGAACCCACCAGCGCGCTGGACCCGGAAATGGTGGGCGAGGTGCTGCTGGTGATGCGCGACCTGGCCCGCGAGGGCATGACCATGGTCTGCGTGACGCACGAAATGGGCTTTGCGCGCGAGGTGGCCGACCGCGTCCTGTTCATGGACGAGGGCCGTGTGCTGGAGCGCGCCACCCCGCAGGAGTTCTTCAGCCGGCCGCAGCATCCGCGGGCGCAGCAGTTCCTGTCG
>CAJYRH010000544.1 GCA_913776795.1 uncultured Pseudorhodoferax sp.
GGCGTATTTGGAGCCGATCACCTCGCCTTGCTCCGTCAGGCGGATCTGGCCACGCACGGTGCCCGGCGGTTGGGCCAGGATGGCCTGATAGCTCGGGCCGCCGCCGCGGCCCACGGTGCCGCCGCGGCCATGGAACATGCGCAGCGTGATGTCATGGCTGCTGGCCAGTTCGTCGAACAGTTCCACGAGGGCAAGCTCGGCGCGGTACAGCTCCCAGTTGCTCGTGAAGATGCCGCCGTCCTTGTTGCTGTCCGAGTAGCCCAGCATGATGTCCTGCTCGCCACCCGAACGCTGCACCATGCGCGCGATGCCGGGCAGCGCGTAGAACTCGCGCATGATGGGCGCGGCGTTGCGCAGGTCTTCGATGGTCTCGAACAGTGGCACCACGATCAGGTCGCAGCTGGCGCCGTCGCCACGCGCGCCCTTGGCCCGGGCATCGTCCAGCAGGCCGTGCATGAGGCCCACTTCCTTTTGCAGCAGCAGCACTTCCAGCAGGTCGCTGACGGTCTCGGTGTGGCTGATGATGTAGTGGCGGATCGCGTTGCGACCGTAGCGCTGCAGCACGCTGCGCGCGTTCTCGAAGATGGCCAGTTCGTGCCGGGCAAGGTCGGAGTACTGTGCACCCAGCACGCGCAGCGGGCGCGCATCGTTGAGCAGGCGCAGCAGCAGCGCGCGCTTGGCGGCTTCGTCCAGCGCGGCGTAGTCCGATTCCAGACGTGCGGTGGCCAGCAGCTCGCTCACGACCTCCTCGTGCTTGTCCGAGCTCTGGCGCAGATCCAGCGTGGCCAGGTGAAAGCCGAACACATCGACGGCACGGATCAGGGGATGCAGGCGCTGCGCCGCGAAGGCCCCGCCATGGTGCGATTTGAGCGATGCCTCGATCGTGCGCAGGTCGGCCAGGAAATCCTCGGCCTTCAGGTAGGGGTTCTGCGGCGAGACGGCGTGCCGCGCTGCATCGCCGCCGGTCAGGGATTTGAGCGTGGCCGCGAGGCGCGCATACATGCCGGTCAGCGCCCGGCGGTACGGTTCGTCCTTGCGGTGTTCGCTGGTGTCGGGCGAGCGCTCGGCCAGGGCCTGCATCTCGGCCGGGATGTCGACCAGCCGGGCCGAGAGCGACAGTTCCGCACCCAGGTGGTGCACCTCTGTCAGGTAGTGCCGCAACACCATCTCGGCCTGGTGGCGCATGGCGTATTCCATGGTCTCGGCGCTGACATTGGGGTTGCCGTCGCGGTCGCCGCCAATCCACTGGCCCATGCGCAGGAAGCTGGCCACGTTCTGGTTGCCGAGCTCGCGCTCGAGCTGCGCGTACAGCTTGGGAATCTCGCGCAGGAAGGTCGCTTCGTAGTAGGACAGCGCGTTCTCGATCTCGTCGGCCACCGTGAGCTTGGAAAAGCGCAGCAGGCGTGTTTGCCACAGCTGCATCACGCGGGCGCGCAGCTGGGCCTCGTTGGCGGCCATTTCGCGCGGCGTGAGGGCGTCGCGGCCGCTGCCGGCCAGCTGGGCGCGCAGGCGGATCTCGTCGCGCGCCGCCAGCAGCTGCGCGATGTCGCGCTCGGCGTCCAGGATGCTCTTGCGCTGCACCTCGGTCGGGTGCGCCGTCAGCACGGGCGAGACGTAGCTCGTCGCCAGTGTCATCGCAATGGCCTTGGGCGAAATGCCGGCCCAGCGCAGGCGCGCCAGTGCCACATCGATGCTGCCCTCCTGCGTGTTGCCGGCGCGCTCGTGCACGGCGCGACGGCGGATGTGGTGGCGGTCCTCGGCCAGGTTGGCCAGGTGGCTGAAGTAGGTGAAGGCGCGGATGACGCTGACGGTCTGGTCGGCCGTCAGGCTCTTGAGCAGCTTCTTCAGGGCCTTGTCGGCTTCCTCGTCGGCGTCGCGGCGGAAGGCCACGGAGAGCTTGCGCACCTGTTCGATCAGCTCGAAGGCCGGGCCGCCGTCCTGCTCGCGGATCACGTCGCCCAGCAGCCGGCCCAGCAGGCGGATGTCCTCGACCAGGGGCCTCTCCGCATCGCGCGCCGCGGCACGGCTGCGCTGGGGCGTCTCTTCGCTGGCAGGGGCTGCGGCCGCAGCGGAAGGAGGGGGCGCCTGGTCTTGTGTTTTCATGTTGGAACGAGGGCGGTGCGAGCGCTCAGCAAGAAGAATGCCATGCCCCGATCGGGGGTGACCCCATGCTAGCATCCGGTCCCCGCGGCCGATTACGGAATGGTTACCTGCGTGCGCTCCTTCCCCTCTTCCACCATCGTCATCGCCACCCGGGAAAGCCGCCTCGCGCTATGGCAGGCCGAGCACGTGAAGGCGCTGCTGGTGCAGCGCGGCCACAGCGTCGAGCTGCTGGGCATGACCACGCGCGGCGACCAGATCCTGGACCGTTCGCTGAGCAAGGTCGGCGGCAAGGGGCTGTTCGTCAAGGAGCTCGAGACCGCGCTGGAAGACGGCCATGCCGACATCGCCGTTCATTCGCTCAAGGACGTTCCCATGGCGTTGCCAGCCGGTTTCGCGTTGGCCTGCGTGCTCGAGCGCGAAGACCCGCGCGATGCCTTCGTTTCGCCCCACCACGCATCCGTGGATGCGCTGCCCCACGGCGCCGTGGTCGGCACCTCCAGCCTGCGCCGCGCCGTGCTGCTGCAGGCCTTGCGGCCGGACCTGGACATCCAGCCGCTGCGCGGCAACCTGGACACACGCCTGCGCAAGCTCGACGAGGGTCACTTCGCGGCCATCGTGCTGGCCGCTGCGGGCCTCAAGCGTCTGGGCCTTGCCGAGCGCATCCGCGAGGTGTTCGCGCCCGAGCGCATGCTGCCGGCCGCAGGGCAGGGTGCGCTGGGCATCGAGGTGCGCTCCGACCGCGACGACCTGCTGGGCATCCTGGCATCGCTCGCACACGGCCCCACCTGGCTGGCGACGGCCGCCGAACGCGCCGTGAGCCTGGCGATGGGCGGCAGCTGCTCCATGCCGCTGGCCGCCCATGCGCAGTGGGTGGACGGCCGCCTGAACCTGCGTGCCGCTTGGGGCGACCTGGACACCAAGGGTGCGCTTGTGCGGGCGGAGACGTCGGGTGCGGCCGATGGTTTGGCCGCAGCGCAGGCGCTGGGTTGGCAGGTGGCCGAAGCCTTGCAGGCCGGCGGTGCCCGCAAGGCAGCCTGACGCACGCATGCGCGTTCTGGTCACCAGGCCGCTGCGCGAAGCACTGCACTGGTGCGAGCAGTTGCGCGCACGGGGCGTTCAGGCGGAACCCCTGCCCCTGATCGATATCGCGTTCACGGATCCTGCGCCGGTCGCGCAGGCCTGGGAGCGGCTCGCCGACTGCCGCGCCGTGATGTTCGTCAGCGCCAACGCGGTCGATGCCTTCGATGCTGCGCGGCCTCAGGGAGCACATTGGCCCGCGCAGACGGGCGTCTGGGCTACCGGCCCCGGCACGGCGCGCGCGCTGCGGCGGGCCGGCGTGCCGGAGCACGCGCTGGTGGCGCCACCGGCCGACGCGCCGCAGTTCGATTCCGAGGCGCTGTGGCGGCTGGTCGGGCACGACGCCGGCCTGGTCGGCGCGCAAGTGCTGATCGTGCGGGGTGCCAACGCCGATGGGCAGCCGGCCGGCCGGCCGTGGCTCGCCACGCAACTGGAGGCCGCGGGTGCGCGGGTGCACACGCTGGTCACGTACGCGCGTCGCCTGCCGGCCTGGGATGCGGCGATGCGTGCACGTGCCGCGTCCGCCACCGAGGCGCTCTGGCTGTTCAGCAGCTCCGACGCGGTGCGCCATCTGCGGCTGCTGCTGCCCACTGCCGACTTTCGCGCCACGCCCGCGCTGGCCACGCACGCACGCATCGCCGAGGCGGCACGCGCGGCCGGTTTCTGCCCGGTCGACACGGTGCGCCCTGCTCTGGACGATGTGCTTGCGTCGATAGAATCCGGCCGATGAATGCTGCAGAGCTGTCCTCAGATCCCCTCACAGACGCAGCCGCTGCAGGGCCAGCCGTCCAGACCAGGCCACCGGCCACTACCGCACCGCGGGTGCTCGTCCTGTTCCTGGCCCTGCTGGTCGTGATCGCCCTGGCGGCAGTCGGCCTGCTCTGGCAGAAGGTGGGCAGCATGCAGGAGAACCTGGCGCGCCAGAGCGCCGACACGCAGTCCCGTGCCATGGAGGCACGGGCCGCTGCGCGCGAGGCCCAGGATCTGGCCCGTGAGACCGCTGCACGCCAGGCCGTCACCGACACCAGGCTTGGCGAGGCCACGTTGCAACGCGGCCAGATCGACGAGTTGCTCACGAGCCTGTCGCGCTCGCGTGATGAGACCCTCGTCGTGGACCTCGAGTCTTCGCTGCGCCTGGCGCAGCAGCAGGCCCAGCTGACGCTCACCGCCGAGCCACTGCTGGCGGCGCTGCGCACGGCCGACCAGCGCCTCGAACGCGCGTCCCAGCCCCGCTTGGAGCCGGTGCGCCGCGCTGTCGCGCGCGATACCGAGGCGATCCGCTCCACGCAGATCGCCGACACCCAGGGCATCCTTGAGAAGCTCGACGATCTCGTGCGCCAGATCGACGACGTGCCCATGCTGAACGCCGTGCTGGCTGCCAATCTGGCCAAGGGCCAGGCCCATGCGGAGCCGCCGTCCGAGCACTGGTGGCTGCGCATCTGGCAGCTGGTGCGTGCCGAGGCCGCGCGGCTGATGCGCGTGTCGCGCATCGACCAGCCAGAGGCTGCACTACTGGCGCCCGACCAGGCCTATTTCCTGCGCGAGAACCTCAAGCTGCGGCTGCTGAACGTGCGCATGGGCCTGCTGGCACGGCAATTCCCTTCGGCCCGGGCCGACGCGACGGCCGCGGCCTTCATGCTGCACCGCTATTTCGATCCGGCGGCACGGCGCACGCAGCAGTTCGCCAACACGCTCTCCGAAGTGCAGGCGCAGCTCACGGCGGTGGAGTTGCCGCGCATCGACGAAACGCTGTCGGCCCTGGCCACGGCGGCCGCGGGGCGCTGAACGGCATGGTGCGCGCCCTGCTGTGGTTCCTGGCGCTGTTCGGCCTGGCGGCCGGTGCCGCGCTGCTGGCTGGCAACAACCAGGGAACGGTCACGCTGTTCCTGCCGCCCTACCGTGTCGACCTTTCGCTGAACCTTGTGCTGGCCACGCTGGCGCTGGGCTTCGTGCTGCTGCACCTGGCACTGCGTGGCCTGTCGGCATTGTTCTCCATGCCGCGCCAGGCCCAGCGCTGGCGTTTGCAGCAGCGCGAGCGTGCCATGCACGCAGCGGTGCTGGATGCGTTGACGCACCAACAGGCCGGTCGCTTCCTGCGGGCGCGCAAGGCGGCCGAGGCGGCACTGCAACAGGAGGAGATGCTTGCGGCCAGTGGACACCCCGTGCAGCATGCGGGCAAGCTTCGGGCCACTGCGCATCTGGTGGCCGCCGAGAGCGCCCATGCCCTGCAGGACCGCACGACGCGCGAGCTGCATCTGCAGCAGCTGCTCCAGGACACCGAGGCGCGCGAAGCGCAGGAAACGCGCGAAGGCGTGCAACTGCAGGCCGCGCGCTGGGCCCTGGCCGACCGCGATCCGCAGGCTGCTCTGCAATGGCTGGATGCCATGCCGCAAGGCGCGTCGCGCCGCACCCTGGCCTTGCGCGCCCGTCTCAAGGCCACGCGGCTGTCGCGCCAGACCCTGCCGGCGTTGGAGACGGCGCGGCTGCTGGCCAAGCACCGGGCGTTCTCGCCCGAGGCTGCGCACCTGATCCTGAAGGGCCTGGCGCTGGAACTCATCCAGGGCGCCCACGATCCGACGCAGCTTCAGCGCGTGTGGGCCGAGCTGGAGCCGTCGGAGCAGACGATGGCCGAAGTCGCGATCCAGGCCGGGCATCGCCTGGCTGCATTGGAAGGCGACGTGGCGCTGTCGCGCCAATGGCTCGAACCGGCCTGGGAGGAACTGGTGCGTTCGCCCCGGCTGCGCGAGCAGGGACCGGTGCTGGTCAAGCTGATCCACGCCCTCGAGGAAGGCTTCGGTGCCGAGGCCGGTGCGAGCGACCTGCAGTGGCTGGAGCGCATCGAGGCCGCCCAGCGCCAGCACCCCGAGAGCGCCGAGCTGAAGTACCTTGCGGGCATTGCCTGCCTGCGCCACCAGCTGTGGGGCAAGGCCCAGCAGCTGCTCGCACAGGCCCAGGGCCGCTTGCAGGATCCCGAACTCAGGCGCAACGCCTGGCGCGCGCTGGCGGCCCTGGCCGAGCAGCGCGGCGACAGCGCAGCCTCTCAGCAGGCCTTGCGCGAGGCCGCACTGCTGTAGGCTGAGCGTCCTCATCTGCGGCGCCTTTGCGCCGCCAGCGCGGCACCAGCTGCCGGGCAAAAAAAGACCGCCTCGTGAGGCGGTCTTTTCATTGGCGCGGCGCCAACGTCAGAACGGCAGCTGCATGCTGCGCAGGTCGCGCCGGGTCTCGACCAGGATCAAGGGCTCGTCGGAGATCTGGACCACGGGCGGGCGCTCGCGGGGCACATGCACAGGCCTGGGCTCGGCGGCGATGGCGGCCTGCACAGCCGCGCTCTTGGCGGCGTCGGTGGAGACCCACTGCAGGCCGGAGCCCAGCGCGATCTGTTCCAGTTCGTCGACCGGCAGCGTGAACGCAGGTACACGGGGCAGCATGGCCGTGGCTGGCGCTGCGGCGACCGGGGCAGCCACCGGTGCGGCGACATCCACCTGCACAGGCGCCAGGGCTGCTGGCGCTGGTGCAGCGTCTGCCAAAGCGGCCGCGTGAACGGCCTGGGTGACCTCGCCGTCGGCCTGGTCCGCCGAGCGTGGGGCGCGCTCGCCGCCACGTTCGCGGCGGTCGCGGCCGTAGCGGTCGCGCGTACGCTTCTCGCGCCGAGGCGCTTCTTCAGCGTCGGCTGGCGCACTGGCTTCGTCCGGTCCAGCCGGCTGGACCTGTGCTGCACCGTCGACTGGCGGCACCGCTTGTGGCGCCTGGGGGGACGAGAAGTAGGACGCGCGTTCGCTGCGATCCGGACGGGCGGGTGCCTCGTTCATCGCCGCTACGTTGCCGTTGCCGTTGCCGGTGGCTTCGGTGTCACCGCCCACGCGCTCCTCGCGGTCGACGCGCTCTTCGCGTTCCTCGCGCTCACCTCGGCCACGGCCGCGACCGCGGCCGCCTTCGCGCGGTTCACGGGGTTCACGCGGCTCACGTGCGTCACGGGCTTCGCCGCGTTCGTTGCGTTCGCCGCGGTCTGCGCTGCGAGGCGGGCGCTGGCGCTCGGCGGAAGCCTGTTCCGCGCCCACTTCGCCGCTCAGCGGCAGTGCGGCCTGGCCTTCGCTGCGTGCTTCGGCCTCGGGGCGCTGGCGGCCACCCTGGCGCTCGCCGCGGCCACGGCCACGGCCTTCAGGACCCTCACCGCGGTTCTCGTCGGGGCGCGGTGCGCGAGGTTCGCGCGGCTCGCGGGTGTCGCGCGGCTCACGTGCCTCGCGGCCTTCGCGCGGCTCGCGTCCCTCACGGCCTTCACGCGGTTCACGTCCTTCGCGTCCCTCGCGGCCTTCGCCGTTGCGTCCGCGATTGCCGCGGCCACCACGACCCTGGCTTTCGGCGCGCGGGCCGCGGCCTTCTGCCTTGGGCGCGGCCGCCGGTGCGGGTGCCGCCACTGGCGCGGGCGCCACGGGGACGGGTGCCGGAGCCGGGCGGGCGCCGAACAGGCTCTTGATGAAGCCGAGGAAGCCCTTTTCCTCGTGCAAGGGCGGCACGTAGGCGGCGGGCGCAGGCGCAGGCGCCGGAGCGGGCGCCTCGACCGGCTTGGCCGCGGGCTGCGGCGCCGGCGCATCGGGTAGGACGCCCTTGATCAGCGGGGTCTGCTTGTTGGTGGGCTCCTGCGAGCGGCGCGTGACGCCGGTGCGGTCCTCGACTTCTTCGGCGAGCTTGTAGCTGGCCTGCATCTGGTCCAGGCGCGGGTCGTCGTGCTTGAGCCGCTCCATGCGGTAGTTCGGCGTCTCCAGTGTCTTGTTGGGCACCATCAGCACGCTGATGCGCTGGCGCAGCTCGATCTTGGCGATCTCGGCGCGCTTCTCGTTGAGCAGGAAGGAGGCGACCTCGACTGGCACCTGGCACAGCACCGAGGCGGTGTTGTCCTTTTGCGACTCCTCCTGGATGATGCGCAGGATCTGCAGCGCCGAGCTTTCGGTGTCGCGGATGTGGCCAGAGCCGCCGCAGCGCGGGCAGGGGATGGAAGCGCCTTCGGACAGGGCCGGGCGCAGGCGCTGGCGGCTCATCTCCCTGAGACCGAACTTGCTGATGGTCCCGAACTGCACACGTGCGCGGTCCTGGCGCAGCGCATCGCGCAGGCGGTTCTCGACGTCGCGGCGGTTTTTGGACTCCTCCATGTCGATGAAGTCGATCACGATCAGGCCGCCCAGGTCGCGCAGGCGCAT
>CAJYRH010000545.1 GCA_913776795.1 uncultured Pseudorhodoferax sp.
CAGCGCCTGGCTGGCCGGTCCCAATGCCAGCCCGACGCCGTCGCTCTGTTCCAGCCGTGCCAGGCGCGTCTGCGCGGGGATGTCCAGCACATCGTCCGCCTTCAGCGCCACGCCCTCGGTCAAGGCAAAGCGGGAGGCTTCGCGCAACAGCAACGCTTCGCCGTCCAGCATGGTCAGCAAGGTGGTGGGCGGCGAATTGGCCGCGGCAGGGCGGCTGGTCAAGGCATATCCTGCCATCGCACACACGGCGATACGTCGGGTTACAAACATGGTCGCATTGTCGCTCCGTGCCACCGACCGACCCCGTATTTGCGTCATCCGCAACACTGGTCCGGCGTGCGATCTGGGTTGAAACTGTAGCAAATGCCCATCGCAAGCATTGCAAGGTCCAACATTGCGCCGGCCTGCCGATGCGCGCACGGGTGTTACCGCTTGTCAATACAGCCCGCCTATTGCACCATCTCGCGCCCGTATGGCGCGCCGAATAGGCGCGCTAATCGAGCGAGAACGGCCCGAACACGCCCGGCGGGCGCAGATTGCGCAGCGCCGCAGCGAACACGCGGCCCTGGTCGGGCGCATGCCTACGATTTTTTCACTGTGTGCCCGCAGCGGGCATCGAGGAACCCAGCATGAGCGACAAGAACCTGACCGAACTGGAGTGGCGCAAGTTCGCCAAGGGACGCGGCCTCAAGGACGCAGCCCTGCTCAAGGCCATGGCCGACCTGGAGCGTGCGGCCAAGACCGGGCCGGATGCCGAGCTCGCGGCGCTGGCCGACATCGAGAAGCAGGCCGAGAGCCTGCGCAAGGCAGGCAAGGGCGACAAGGAACTGTCCGCCTACATGGACGGGCTGGACAAGGCGCTGGACAAGCAGCGCAAGCTCGCCACTGCCCAAGCCAAGAAGGTTGCGGCCCAGAGCAGCTCCGATGGCGAGGAAGAAGAGTCGCCAGCGCTGCTCACCACCAAGATGGTCCCGTTGCTGCGCCAGGTGAAGAAGGGCGAGCCGATGCAGGTGCTGCTGGCCAACACCGGCAAGGAGGTCGCAGTGATGCTGTCCCGGCGGGCGATCGCGCCGGCGCGGCGCAAGCTGCTGACCGATTACCTGGACGGCGCGACGGCCAAATTCTTCCCTGGCACCTGCATCTGGGAAGAGAACGCCTACACCTTCGTGCTGCAGACGCAGTCGGGTGGGCTGGCCAAGAAGGTGAAGGCGGCGCTGCTCAAGCAGGTCGAGTTGCGGCTGAAGGTGCGCGTGCGCGGCGAAGACCCCAACGACGTGGACGACGACGGCGAGCCCGCCGACGAGGAGGGCAGTCAGAGCCAGGGCGACGACGCGCGGACGGAGGCGACCGGGCGGGGCGATGCCATCCCCGAGGCCCCGCCGCAGCCGCCCGATCCGGCGCAGGCGCGCTACGAGCAACGCATGGCCGCGCTGGAGCCGCGCGTGCTGGCGGCATTGAAGGCGCAGGCAGGCGACGTGTCCAAGATCCGCGCCGTGGCCGAGTTCGCCCGCGGCAAGGCGCAATCGCGCGAGTACAAGCCTGCGCTGGCCGCGCTGGACGCGTTGGAAAAGCTGCTGCCAGGTGCGCCTGCGCCCAGCGAAGGGGATGCGGGTGCGGCCTTCAATGCGCGGCTGGCGGCGCTGCTGCCGCGGATCAAGCAGGCGTTGTCGGCAGGCGGCCCCGACGACCTCAAGCTCAAGGCGAGCGAGGCGGGTGTCCTGGCGCGCAAGAAGGACTTCGCGGGCGGCAATGCGCTGCTGGACGAGATCGAGCGGCTGCTCGCTGCACCGGGCGGCACGGCGCCGTCCGGCACGTCCCTGCAGGAGCCGACCGGCAGCCCCGGCAAGGCGGCGTCGCAGGTGGCATTGACGCAGTCGCGCCTGGCCTGGGACCAGGTGCGCAAGTTCGTGCAGGGCGAGTTGCGCAAGCTCGAATCGGCCATCCTCGCCGAGAGCACCGAGGAGGAGGACTACGACGCGATCCAGGCCGGCAGCAAGCAGCTGTACGAGGTGCTGGACGTGCTGGACGAGCGCCTTATCGACAAGCTGGACGAAGCCCTCAACGCAGACGGCGACAAGCGCCGCGCACTGCACGGCGAGGCCCGCGAGATCATCGACGAGTACCTGGACTTCGTGAACAGCGAGCCGCTGATGCAGGACATCGACGACAGCGGCTTCGTGGACCTGCAGATCCGCTCGACCCTGACGACCCGTTTGCAGAAGATGGCCAGCGAACTCGGCGCCAGCTTCGACCGCTACTGATCTGGAGACGCACGATGGCACTGTCCGAGAAACAACAGCAATTCCTCAACAACTACGTCCGCAAGCATTCCATCAAGGGCAAGGGCAAGAGCAAGCGCGCCGCAGCGTTCTCGCTCGTGCGCCAGCAGACCATCGACCTGCTCAAGGCCCAGCCCTGGCTGCTGCCCGAGAACCCGGCTTTCCGCACGCGGCTGGACGACGCCGAGGGGCTGGGCGAGGCGCTCAGGTTCGACCGTGCGGCCAACGCCATGGGCCAGTTGCTGGCCGACCTGAAGCAGGCGGTGCAGACGCGCCCCCAGGTCGCCAATCCGCTGAAGACACAGGCTGGCGATCCCGCCGTGCGCCTGCGCTTGCGCAACCAGCGCAATGCCATCGTCACGGCCAACGACTGGACCACGCTCACGGCCGGTGGCAGCGGTGGCGACCTGAAGATCCTGCGTGCCCGCCTGACGCCGCTGCTCGATCGCGACCCGTTCACGGCCGCGCAGCTGGAAGAGGCGCGCAGCGTGATCGACGAGCTGACGGTCAAGCGCGACTTCCTGCGCCGGCGCAGGGCAGAGATCGACAAGCGCATCCTGCAGCTCAACAAGTACGCGCTGCAACTGCAGACGCCCAACCGCACCTACCCGAACATCACGGTCCAGCAGCTGGCCCAGAAGGCGCAGAACCTGGCGGGCAAGGCCGCGGCCAGCTGGACCCGCGCCGACGAGAACGAGGCGACCTCCCTGTACCTGGACATGATGCTGGCGCTGTCGGACCGCGACAACGTGGACCACAAGAACTTCAAGGAGGGCCAGGGAGGCGAGATCGTGCTGGCGGTGCGGCGCAAGTACAAGACCGACGACAACCAGCAAGCCCTGCCGGACGAAGCCAACTTCAAGCTGGTGGTCAAACCCATGACCGCGGAGATCCCGGTCCCTGGCTTCAGGGCCGGCGGTGGTGCGTCGCGCGAGATGATGGGCAGCGTCATGGGGGACAAGTTGCAGGAGATGCTGGGCATCGACCTGAACGTGGCCAAGACGCGGCTGGTCAAGGTCGACGGCGACCAGATCGGCCTGCAGGGCGGCGGCCAGACGACGGCGTCGGTGCAGGCATTCGTGAAGGGCGGCATCTCGCCGATGGACCAGGCCAGGTCGAACCTCGTGGC
The DNA here is from genome assembly GCA_913776795.1 of uncultured Pseudorhodoferax sp. Next base: position 3,409 of record CAJYRH010000545.1, read on the forward strand.
GCAGGGCAAGGCCAAGCCGTTCCGGTACGAGATCGACAACGAGGCGGTCCGCCTCGTCAATGCCAACGTATCCAGGGAGGAAATTCAGAACAAGGCCGTGTTCGACCTGATCGCCTTGCACGCCGATCGGCACATGGGCAACTTTCTGCTGGACCCCGACAACAAGCTGGTTCCCATCGACCACGGCAACATCCTGCCGACACGCGAAGGACTGCGCGGCCGCAGCTTCGAAATAGGCGCCCCCCACGCGATCCTCGCGTGCACCGACGCTGCCCAGGAGAAGTTGTCGCCGGAGATGGCCGACCGCGTCGAGCGGCTCGACATCGAGCAGCTGATGGCCGGGATGAAGTCCGCCCACGAGGAGATGCGCAGGGTGACGCCGGACGCCGATGTGGGCGACCTGGACGAAGGGCTGGCCAACGCCCGTCGCTCTGCCGAGTTCATGAAGTTCGCGGCACGCCAGCTCACGGTGGCGCAGATCTACGAAAGCTATTCCAAGTACTTCGAGGACATCTTCTGCACCACCGAGGACGACAAGCTGGCCGGATTCACGCGCGCGGTGGCCGCCCACACCGAGGTGGCCACGGCCAAGGACACGCTCAAGCAACGCGGGGGCAACAACAGTGACCACGCAACGGCTGTCTGGAATCTTGGCTGGACGCGGTATGGCAACGACGCCAACTACAACGACCGGTGCACGTCGGATCTGGTGGGCAAGTACCCACAGCGCGCGGTGGAGATCCTGGAGCGCCAACTGCGTCCGCCTGTCTTTTCGCCACCCAAGGTGCTGCCGCCGCTCGTCGATGACGTGCTGCCCGGCGTCTGGTCGCAGTACCACGCGATGGGTGGCGACGCCGCAGCCGCGCGTCTCGGGCTGCTCGGCGAGACCGACATCGCCGAGCGCTGCAAGGTGATGGCCGTGCGCGTCGCGGTCACCGGCAAGGCGCCCTGAGGCCGTCCCTGCAGCCGGGCAGCGCGGCGGGTCTCCTCAGCGCACCACGTCGACCGTGAAG
>CAJYRH010000546.1 GCA_913776795.1 uncultured Pseudorhodoferax sp.
ACGTAGATCGTCTCGCCGGGCTGCAGCTGGCTGCGCTGGGCCAGGGCTTCCTCGAAGCTCTGGGCCGTGTAGCAGCCGTGCAGCCATTCGGCGAACAGCGCGCGCTGGGATGCATCGCCCAGGCGCAGCAGGTCGGCCAGGCGTGGCAGCTTGCCGGCTTCCTGCGCGGCCGGTTCTGCGGGCGGGCTGTAGAAGGCCAGCTTGGCCGGCGGGCCGTCGGCGCCCTGCTGGCCCAGAAAGCCCTTGACGCTGTCCAGCCGCGAGATCTCCAGCGCGCCCAGGCGCTCGCGCAGCGCGGCCTCCAGCGCGTTCTCCCAACCCTGCTCGATGTGGATGCGGCTCCAGATGCCCTGCAGGCCATCCAGGCCGTGGCGGGCCAGCCAGGGCGCAAGCTTGCCGTCGGTGCGCACCTTCTCCTGCAGCGCCTTGAGCGCCTCGGCGCGGGCCGACAGGTCGGCCTCGCGCGCCGATTCGGTGTTGACGGTCTGCTGGCGCGTGCGCCGCTCCTCGTCCAGCTGCGGCACGCTGTCCTGCAGTTTCTGCAGCCGCGCGTCGGCGATGCCGGCAGTCTCCTGCGCCTCTTCGAGCTGCGCCTGCAGCTGGGCCAGGCGCGCCTCGTCGGGCACGGCCAGCGCGCGCTGGTCGGTCACGAGGCGGTCGCGCCGCTGGTTCAGCTGGCGCGACTGCTCCTCGATGCTGCGCTGCTCGGCGGCCAGCACCTGGATCTGCTGCTGCACCTGGCCCACGCTCGTGCGCTGCTCGTTGGCGCGGGCCTGGGCCTGGCCCAGCGCGTCCTCCAGCTCGGGCAGGCGCATGGCCTGCTCCTCGACCTGGGCGGCCAGCAGTTCGGCGGCCTCCTCGGCCTGCTCGCCCTGGCCTGACAGCGTCTCGATCTCGGCCTCGGCATCCTCGCGGCGCGTGCCCCACTGGCCGATCTGCTCCTTGAGCGTGGCCAGGCGTTGCTCCACGCGCTGGCGGCCCTCGATCACGAAGCGGATCTCGCTTTCGAGCTTGCCGACCTCGGCACTGGCCTCGTAGAGCTTGCCCTGGGCCTGGTTCACGAGGTCGCCGGCCGCGTAGTGGGCCTGGCGCACGGTTTCGAGTTCGGCCTCGATGTGGCGCAGGTCGGCCACGCGGGCCTCCAGCGCGGTCTGGGCGTTGGCCACCTCGGCCAGGATGCGGGCCTGGTCGGCCTCGCTGTCGGCGCGCTTCAGGAACCACAGCTGGTGCTGCTTGAGCGTGGCGCTGGCCTGCAGCGCGTGGTAGCGCTGTGCCACCTCGGCCTGCTTCTCCAGCTTCTCGAGGTTGGCGTTGAGCTCGCGCAGGATGTCTTCGACGCGGGTCAGGTTCTCGCGCGTGTCGGACAGCCGGTTCTCGGTCTCGCGCCGACGCTCCTTGTACTTGGAGACCCCGGCCGCCTCTTCCAGGAACAGACGCAGCTCCTCGGGCTTGGACTCGATGATGCGGCTGATCGTGCCCTGGCCGATGATGGCGTAAGCGCGCGGCCCCAAGCCCGTGCCCAGGAACACGTCCTGCACGTCGCGCCGGCGCACGGGCTGGTTGTTGATGTAGTAGCTGCTGGTGCCGTCGCGCGTGAGCACGCGCTTGACCGCGATCTCGGTGAACTGCGACCACTGTCCGCCGGCGCGGTGGTCGGCGTTGTCGAACACGAGTTCCACGCTGGCGCGGCTGGCGGGCTTGCGCGAGGTCGTGCCGTTGAAGATCACGTCCTGCATGGATTCGCCGCGCAGCTCGCTGGCCTTGCTCTCGCCCAGCACCCAGCGCACCGCGTCCATGATGTTGGACTTGCCGCAGCCGTTCGGCCCGACCACGCCCACCAGTTGACCCGGCAGCAGGAAGTTCGTGGGCTCGACGAAGGACTTGAAGCCGGCCAGCTTGATGGAATTGAGGCGCAAGGGAAACTTGGTTGGAACGAGGCGATGCCTCTGAAGTGGTCCGGCTGCACCGGCTCCACACAGTCCGTCCACACGGTACGGCGGCGCAAAATTTTATCTGAGCCGCCTGGGCGACCACCCCGCGCTGCCCACGCTCAGAAACGGCAATGCCCGGCAAGTCGCCTTGCCGGGCATCCAGGCGGTGCGCCGCGTTGCTTACTTGGAGAGCTTGCGTCGTCCGGCTGCCATGCCGACCAAGCCCAGACCGATCAGCGCCAGCGATGCCGGCTCGGGCACTTCGGACGCCTTGGTCCTGCTGGTGAAGGTGCCTGAACCGAATGCGTTCGTCGGGCTCACGATCGTCGTGAACACAGTGCCGAAGGTGAAGTCGGCGCCGTCGACCATGGCGTTGGTGTCGAAGTAGCTGGCTGCCAGGCCACCCACCACGTCCAGTTGGCCACCGCCGAACATGGAGCGCACCGTACCGTTACGTGTCACGATCGTGCCGTCGAGCGAACTGCCGTCGATCTCGTGGCCAACCATTTCCAGCCACAGCGCCGAGGTGGAATCCGCATAGTTCACCGTCACGTTGACCCAACCACCGGCGTAGCTTGGGAAGAAGCTGGCCGTGGCGTTGGCCGTGGGCAGGGTGCCGCTGAAGAGCTGGAAGCCGCCAAAGCTGAAAGTCAGCGTACAGCCGGTGCAAAAGTTCGTGTTGTCGTTGATGCCGGAGATGGTGCCGGTACCGCTCAACACGCCCTGCGCATCGATGGTCTGGTGGACCGAGGCTGTGTTGCCGGAGAAATCAAGGGCGAAACCGTTGACGTCCACCGCGGCCGTGTCCCATGTCACACCGCCGACGTTGACGACCGCAGCCTGGGACAGAGCGGCGACAGCCGCGAGTGCGGCACTGGCGATGGCCTTCTTGAGCACGTTCATATGTTTCCTCGCATGTTGTGGAGATCAGCATCTGCTGCCGGTCTGCACGTAGGAAGCACATTTAATGCCAACAATTTGCAACAATTTAAGTTGTTGAAATTGCTGAGAAATAGCTCAATCGCGCCCGCTTAATGTTAGTTTGTGTAAGTTTTGGTGACAGTTGTGTGTGAAATACTTCACGTCGTCCCGTCATCGTCCAGGAGACGGCGCGTTCAGCGATACCGCCCTGGCGACAGGATGCCATTGGGATCCAGGCAATCGTGCAGGCGCGCGTGGAAGGCGCGTGCTGTGTCCTGCAAACCGACCACCGTCTGCATGCCGCCAATGCCCACGCGGTACGGAAAGTAGCCCGCTGCGCGCCCAGTCTGGACGAGTTCGGCATAGCAGGCTTTGGCGGCAGCCACGGCCTGCGGGTCGTCGCGCTTGAAGACGATGGGGACGGTGCTGTCCACCAGCTTGTCGCTGAGCGTGGTGAAGGTGATGAGCGGCTCGATGCCGTGCCGCGCCGTGACCTCGTGCACCATGTTCACATAGGCCCGCATGGTGGAAGGCCGCATGGGCACCAGCGGCGCATACCAGATCAGGCCGCTGCCGTCGCGCGCCGGATCGCGGAACCGGCCTTTGGGCGGATTCGGATTGCGCCAGTAGGCCAGCGGCAGCGCCGTCTCGTTGGGACGGCCCGCCACCAATTCCAGCGAAAGAGCCAATGTCTGTGCCGTGCTGCCGATGCGCTCGCCCAGGCCGCCTGGCAGCCGCGCCGCGGCCCGCGCCAGTGTCTTGGCCGTGGCCGGCGTCAGGAAGATGAGCCGGCTGGCGATGCCGGACAGCGCGCGCTTGATTTCCTTTTGAGCGGCCGCCACCACGCCCCTTGTGCCGTACAGCGTACCGAAGCCGGTCCATGGGAAGAGCTGGTACTGGCTGCCGAGCTCGGAGATCACGTCGGCGGGTATCAGCCCGTTCACGAGCCGGTCTTCGGGGTAAGGCGCCGACATGGCCAGCGTGCGGTGCTGGTTCATGAGATTGATCGCGCCCACCGTACCGGGGAGCTTGGAGAGCACGTTGCGAATCGCGGCCGCGGCCGCCTCCAGCAGGCTGTCGTCCTTGAGGCTGAACAGGCAGACCTTGACGCACTCGGGCCGCTTGGCCAACACGATGCTCATCCTGGTGACGATGCCGAAGGCGCTTTGCGTAAAGAGCCCCACCGAGTACGGGCCGATGCCGTATTTGAACAAGCGTGCGATCTCCTCGCCCCCCGCTTCATGCATGGCCGTGCGGTAGATCGAGCCGTCGGCGAGCACCACCTCCACATCGGTCACGGCCGCGAAGTGGTCGGTGATGGGCGTCACGCCATAGCCGCGCTCGAGCGCGTTGGACAGCAGGCTGCAGGTCGGACCAGCGCCCGTGACTGGTACCAGGAAGGGATGTTGCCCGGCGTCGAGGAAGTCCGAGAGCATGCCCTGGGTCACGCCTGGCTCCACGGTGACGACACCGAACTCTGCATCGAAGTGCAGGATCTTCTGCAGGCCGCCCAGGTCGATGAGAACGCTGCCGTTGCCAGGCGGTAGCGCTGTCCCGTAGCCCCAGTTGTGTCCGGTGCTGATGGGGTGGACGGGCACCTTATGCTGCTGCGCGACGCGCATCACTTCGGGCAGGAGGCTGCTGTCGAGGATGCGCAGGGCGGCCGGGATCGCGCGTTCGTTCGCGGCTGTGTCAGCGCCATACGCAGCTTGTGCCTGTCCCGCATCCAGCACCTGCTCCGAGCCCAGAAGCCTTTTCCATGCCTCGACCGCTGCGTCGATGTCCATCGTTCACTCCAGCAACATGAATCGACACATGTTAAGCAGCTTTATTGATTGAAGCGCATCACGGCAGGCGTTCAAACGACAGAACTAGAGCGCAATCAGACCAGTGGTTGCAACCTGCGATCCATTTGCACAGCTGAGCGCAACAAATTCCACACAGCCTGGATTCGCGCCACCGAGCGGTTCTCTTTGGGCATGGAAATCCAGAAGGTGCGCACGAAGCGCGCCTCGTCCGGCAGCACCGGGCACAGCCGCGCGTCGCCGTCTGCCAGGAAGGCCGGCAGCACGCCGATGCCCGCCCCGTGGGCCACGGCCTGGTGCTGGGCCAGCACGCTGGTGCTGCGCAGCGCATAGCGTTGCGGGCGGCACAGCTCGGCCAGGTAGCGCAGCTCCTTGCTGAACAGCAGGTCGTCGATGTAGCCGATGAAGCTGTGCTGCGGCAGGTCGTCGCGGCTGCGGATGGGCGGGTGCTGGGCCAGGTAGTCCGGCGCGGCGTAGAGCCGCAGCACGTAGTCGCACAGGCGCGCGGCTACCGCGTTGCCGCGCACCGGCCGCTCCAGCGAGACCACGATGTCGGCCTCGCGCTGCGACAGGTTCACGTTGCGCGGCAGCGGCAGCAGGTCCACCACGAGCTGCGGGTGCGCCTGCGCGAAGCGCGCCAGCACGGGTGCCAGCACCACGGTGCCGAAGCCCTCGGTCGCGCCCACGCGCACCACGCCCGAGAGTTCGCCGTCGCGCGCCGGCGTCGTGCCCAGCACCGCGAGGCTGGCCGCCTCCATGGCCTCCACCTGGGGCAGCAGGCGCCGGCCGGCTTCGCTGACCAGGTACTCGCCGCCCGAGCGCGTGAACAGCGGCGCGCCCACGGCCTGCTCCAGTGCCCGGATGCGTCGCGACACCGTGGTGTGCTGCACGTCCAGCCGGCGCGCGGCCGCGCTGAGCTTGCGCGTGCGCGCCAGTTCGAGGAAATAGCGCAGATGGTCCCAGTCCATGGGCCGCGAGTATTGTGCAAATTTGCAGATCAGGACAGCCTGATTTGCTATTGCAGATCGAAATTTGCACAGGTAGCATGGCCGGCGCTCTTCAGACCGACACCCGAACCGATACCAGGAGACCAGTCCATGTCCGCCCTTCCCAAGTCCGAGCCTGCCGTGCCCACCGTCAAGCTGCTCATCGACGGCAAATTCGTCGAATCGCGCAGCACGGAATGGCGCGACATCGTCAACCCCGCGACCCAGGAAGTGCTGGCCCGCGTGCCCTTCGCCACGCAGCAGGAGATCGACGCCGCCGTCGCGTCTGCCAAGACCGCCTTCAAGACCTGGCGCAAGACCGCCATCGGTGCCCGCGCGCGCATCTTCCTGAAGTACCAGCAGCTGATCCGCGAGAACATGGCCGAGCTGGCCGCGATCCTGACGGCCGAACAGGGCAAGACCCTGCCCGATGCCGAGGGCGACGTGTTCCGCGGCCTGGAGGTCGTCGAGCACGCCTCGGCCATCGGCAACCTGCAGCTCGGCGAACTGGCCAACAACGTGGCCAGCGGCGTCGACACCTACACCGTGCTGCAGCCGCTGGGCGTGTGCGCGGGCATCACGCCGTTCAACTTCCCGGCCATGATCCCGCTGTGGATGTTCCCGATGGCGATCGCCACCGGCAACACCTTCGTGCTCAAGCCCTCCGAGCAGGACCCCATGGTCACCATGCGCCTGTGCGAGCTGGCGCTGGAAGCCGGCATCCCGCCCGGCGTACTGAACGTGGTGCATGGCGGCGAGGCCGCCGTCAACGCGATCTGCGACCACCAGGACATCAAGGCCATCAGCTTCGTGGGCTCGACCAAGGTCGGCACCCATGTCTACAACCGCGCAAGCAGGGCCGGCAAGCGCGTGCAGTGCATGATGGGCGCGAAGAACCACGCCATCGTGATGCCCGACGCCAACAAGGAGCAGACGCTCAACGCGCTGGCCGGCGCAAGCTTCGGCGCGGCCGGGCAGCGTTGCATGGCGGTCTCGGTGGCCGTGCTCGTTGGCGAGGCGCGCAACTGGATTCCCGACCTGGTGGCCAAGGCCAAGACGCTCAAGATCGGCGCCGGCACCGACAAGGGCGTGGACGTGGGCCCGCTGGTGTCCTGTGCGGCCTACGACCGCGTGACGGGCCTGATCGAGCGCGGCCTGGCGGACGGCGCCACGCTGGACCTGGACGGCCG
>CAJYRH010000547.1 GCA_913776795.1 uncultured Pseudorhodoferax sp.
GCCGGCTGAGCCGCACCGAGTCGAGGTAGACCATCTCCAGCTGGTCGGCCATGGCCAGGCCCACGTTCACGCGCCGACCCTCGGCCAGCGAGCGCATGAGCGGCAGCGCCACCTCCAGCGCGCGCTCGGATGCGCGGTAGACCAGCGCCAGGGTGAGGCACACGGCGCCCAGCCGGTAGGCCTGCTGCGGGTGGTCGTAGGCCAAAAAGCCTGCCTCCACCAGCGAGCGTGTGAGCCGGCTCACGGTCGGGCGCGGCAGGCCCGTGCGCTCGGCCAGTTCGGCGTTGGAGAGCGTGCGTCCGCCGAGCCGGAAGGCACGCAGCAACGCCAATCCACGCTCCAGCGAGTGGCTGCCAGGCGTGCTGCGCACGAAGCTGCCCGTCGCACGGGTGCGGCTGCGGGTGGAGGGCTGCACGGTCATGCGCACGATTCTGCCAATTTCAGAGAACGAAATCATGTTCTTGCCGCTCGCGGCGCCGGCCCCAATACTGCAGCTCGCCCGGACGACAACGGAGACAAGGGATGGACTTCAAGGAACTGCACTACAGCGTGGCCGAGCGCGTGGCCCTGCTGCGCTTCGACCGGCCCGAGCGCATGAACGCCTGGACGCCGACGCTGGAAACCGAACTGCGCACCGCGCTGGCCTTGGCCGAACAGGACGAGGCGGTGCGCTGCATCGTGCTGTCCGGCGCCGGCCGCGCCTTCTGCGCCGGCATGGACATGGAGGTGCTGCGCTCGGCCGGCGATGGCGAACGCAGCGGCCCGCTGGCCGAAGGCCGGCGCTACGCCTTCATGGACCGCATCGACAAGCCGCTGGTGGCCGCGATCAACGGCGCTGCCGCCGGCGTCGGCCTGTGCCTGGCGCTGTACTGCGACCTGCGCTTCGTCGCCGCAGGCGCCAAGCTCACGGCGCCTTACGCGCGGCGCGGCCTGGCGGCCGAGCACGGCAGCGCCTGGCTGCTGCCCCGGCTCATCGGCCCCATGCACGCGGCGGACCTGCTGCTGAGCGGCCGCACGCTGCTGGCCGACGAGGCCGATCGCATGGGCCTGGCCCGCATGCTGCCGGCCGAGGGCTTCCTGGACGCCGTGCTGGAGCGCGCGCGCGACATCGCCAACGCCACCTCGCCGCGTTCGGTGCGCACCATGAAGCGCCAGCTGCGCGAGGCGCGCACCCAGACGCTGCTGGAGGCCACCGACCTGGCCGACCGCGAGATCGCCGCCTGCCGCGGCACCGAGGACTTCCGCGAGGGCGTGCAGCACTTCATCGAGGAGCGCGCGCCCCGCTTCACCGGACGATGAGCATGTAACAGTTCGCAGCCGCACAGCCCCTCAAGGGCATCCGTGTGGTGGAGATCGCGCAGAACATCGCCGGCCCCTATGCCAGCGAGATTCTGTCGGCACTGGGCGCCGACGTGGTCAAGGTCGAGCGCCCCGGCACGGGCGACGACGCGCGCGGCTGGGGCCCACCGTTCTGGCGCGGCACGGCCACCACCTTCCAGGCCATGAACCACGGCAAGAAGAGCATCACGCTGGACCTCAAGGACCCGGCCGACCTGCAGTGGCTGCACGGCTTCGTCGGCGAGGCCGACGTGTTCGTGCAGAACATGCGGCCGGGCGCGCTGGCCGAGCTGCAGCTGGGGCCCGAGGTGCTGTGCGCGGCCAACCCGCGCCTCGTGTACTGCTCGCTGACGGCCTTCGGCCACAAGGGCCCCAAGGCCCTGGCGCCCGGCTACGAGCCCATGGTGCAGGCCTACGCCGGCCTGTTCAGCATCAACGGCACCGAGGACGGACCGCCCGCCCGCGTGGGCATGCAGGTGCTGGACCTGGGCAGCGGCCTGTGGGCCGCGCTGGGCTGCATCGCGGCGCTGTACCAGCGCACGGCCACCGGCCGGGGCTGCGTGGTCGACACCTCGCTGTTCGAGACCGCGCTGGGCTGGCTGCAGGTGTCGATGGCCGGCTTTCAGGCCACCGGCCGGCAGCCCGCGCGCCACCGCAGCGGCAACCCCAACGTGGTGGTGTTCCAGGCCCTGCCCACGGCCGACGGCGAAATCGTCGTGGCCGCCGCCAACGACCGGCTGTTCGCCAAGCTCGCGCGCCTGGTCGGCCATGCCGAATGGGCGGCCGACCCGCGCTACGCCAGCAACGCGCTGCGCGTGCAGCACAAGGCCGAACTGGTGCCGGCGCTGGAGGCGGTGTTCCGCCAGCGCACGAGCGCCGCCTGGATCGACGCGCTGGAGGCCGCCGGCATCCCCTGCGGCCCGATCCAGGACTTCGCCGAGGTCATGGCCCAGCCGCAGACCGAGGCCATCGGCATCTTCCAGAACATCCCCGAGGTCGACCTGCGCGTGGTCGGACTGCCGTTGTCCTTCGACGGCGCACGTCCGCCCGTGCGCGGCCGTGCGCCCGAACTGGGCGAGCACACGCAGGACCTGCGGGGCTGAATCCACCCACGAGAACAGGAGACAAGCATGGACAGAAGACAGTGGCTCCAGGGCCTGGCGGCACTGCCGCTGGCCGCCGCGCTGCCCGCACGGGCGCAGGACAGGCCGATCCAGATCATCGTGCCCTTCGGCCCCGGTGGCTCGGGCGACATCTCCGCGCGCATGCTGTCGGACTTCCTCACGAAGAAGACCGGCCGCGCCGTGGTGGTGGACAACAAGCCGGGCGGCAACGGCATCATCGGCGTGGAGGCGGCGCGCACCGCGCCGGCCGACGGTTCGGTGCTGCTGCTGGCCACCACCTCCACGCACCTGGCCAATCCGGCGCTGTTCCACAAGCTGCCCTACGACCCGGGCAGGGACTTCCGGCTGGTCGGCTCGTTCGGCCCCGGATCGACCTACCTGCTGGTGCGGCCCGATGCGCCCTATAGGACGCTGCAGGAGTTCGTGCGCGCCGCCAAAGCCGCGCCCGGCAAGCTCAACTACGGCCACTTCAACGCGACCTCCAAGGTCACCGCTGCGCTGTTCGCGCACGAGGCCGGCATCGACCTCACGCCCATTCCCTACAAGCAGGTCGGCCAGGCCATGTCCGAACTCATGGCGGGCCAGATCCAGGTGGTCTTCACCGACACCGTGCAGGGCGACTCCTTCGTCGCCTCGGGCCAGCTGCGCGCGCTGGCCGTGCACAGCGACGCGCGGCTCAGGCGCTACCCGGATCTCCCGCTGATCGCCGAGAGCATCCCCAACTTCACGATCCGCGGCGGCTTCCTGGGCATCGCGGTGCCGGCCGCCACGCCGCTGGCCGTGCAGCAGCAGCTCAACGGCTGGATCAACGAGGCCGTGACCACCGACCCGATCAAGTCCCGGCTGGAGGGCTTCGCGTTCTCGCCGGCCAGCGTGACCCTGGCGGAACTGTCCGCGTTCGAGCGCGAGGAGCGTGCCAAATGGAAGCAGTACGTCGAGATCGCGAAGATCGAAGTGCAATGACCGACATCGCCCGACTCGACGCCGGCCACGACCACGTGGCCCTGCTGGAGATCCGCCGCCCGCCGCACAACCACGCCAGCCTGGAGATGCTGCGCGAACTGGCCGATCTGCTGGAGCGGCTGGACGCCGACCCCTCCGTACGCTGTACGGTGCTGGCGGCCGAGGGCCGCGTGTTCTGCGCCGGCGCCGACTTCAGCGGCGGCGCGCAGGACCCGGCCGCGTTCTACGTGCAGGCGATGCGGCTGTTCCGGACCGCCAAGCCGGTGGTGGCCGCCGTGCACGGCGCAGCGATCGGCGCCGGCCTGGGACTGGCCGTGGCTGCCGACTTCCGCGTGACCTGCGCCGAGGCACGTTTCTCGGCCAACTTCAACCGCCTGGGGTTTCACCCCGGCTTCGGGCTGAGCGCCACGCTGCCGCGCCTGGTGGGCCCGCAGCAGGCCGCGCTGCTGCTGTACACGGGCCGGCGCATCGGCGGCGAGGACGCCGTGCGCATGGGGCTGGCCGATCTGCTGTCGGCAACCGACGCGGTGCGCACGGACGCGCTGGCACTGGCGGCCGAGATCGCGGTGTCGGCTCCGCTGGCCGTCACGAGCACGCGGGCCACCCTGCGCCGCGGCCTGGCCGACGCCGTGGAAGAGGTCAACCGGCACGAGCGCGCGGTGCAGCAGATCCACTACGCCACGGCCGACTTCCAGGAAGGCGTGCGCGCCATGGCAGAACGCCGGCCACCCCGCTTCCAGGGCCGCTGAACCCGGTCAGGACCGGCCGGCTGCGCTGCGCCCCGCCAGCGCCTGCAGGTCCTCGGCCGGCAGCGGCCGCGCGAACAGGTAGCCCTGGAAGATGCGGCAGCCGGCGGCGAGCAGCACGGCCCGCTGCTCGGCCGTCTCCACCCCCTCGGCCACGACCGAGAGGCCCAGGCTGGCACCGAGCGCGATGACGGTGCGCACGATGGCCGCGTCGTTCGGGTCGGCCAGCAGGTCGCGCACGAAGGACTGGTCGATCTTGAGCTGGTCCAGCGGCAGCCGCTTGAGGTAGGACAGCGAGGAGTAGCCCGTGCCGAAGTCGTCGAGCGAGAAGCGCACGCCCAGCGCCTTGAGCGCGCCCATCTTGGCCACGATGGCGTCCAGGTCGCGCGCCACCACGCTCTCCGTGAGCTCCAGCTTCAGCCGGGTCGGATCGGCGTCGGCGCTGTGCAGCGCGTCGAGCACCTGGCCGACGAAGTCCGGGTGGTGGAATTGCCGCGCACTGACGTTGACAGCCATCACCGCCTGGCCCAGCGGCGTGCCGGGCCGCCAGCCGGCAAGCTGCCGGCAGGCGGTGCGCAGCACCCATTCCCCGAGCGCATAGATGCTGCCGCTGTCCTCGGCCAGCGGGATGAACACGGCGGGCGACACCGGGCCGCGCTCGGGATGGGTCCAGCGGCACAGTGCCTCCGCACCGACCAGCGTGCCGTCGGCGTCGATCTGCGGCTGGTAGAGCAGCGTCAGCTGGCTGCGCTGCACGGCCTGGCGCAGCGCGGCCTCCAGCTGCGCGCGCGCGGCCAGCTGGCCGCGCAGGCTTTCGTCGAACAGGCGGAAGGTGCTGCGTCCGTCGTGCTTGGCCAGCTCCATGGCCGAGTCGGCCCGCCCCAGCAGCTCGTCCAGCGTCAGCGCCTCGCGGCCGAACACCGCGATGCCCATGCTGGCCGAGCAGTACAGCTCGCGCCCGGCGACCTGGGACGGCGCTGCGAGCATGCGCAGCACAGCGCGGCAGCGGTCCTGCGCGAGCCGCGTGGCCTCGTCCTCGTCCTGCCCCAACGCACCCAGCAGCACGATGAACTCGTCGGCATGCAGGCGCGCCACCAGGTGCTCGGGCGGCACGCAGTCGCGCAGACGCTGCGCCACCTCGCACAGCACGGCGTCTCCGCTGCGGTGGCCCCAGTTGTCGTTGATGGCCTTGAAGCGGTCCAGGTCCAGCAGGATGGCCGCGCCGAACATCCCCTGGGCCTGCGCCGCCTCCAGCACCGAAGCGGCCTCCTTCACGAACAGGCTGCGGTTGGGCAGCCCGGTGAGCAGGTCGAAGTAGGCGAGCCGGTGCAGCTGGTCCTGCGAGGCACGCCGCGAACTGATGTCCTGCAGCGTGAAGAAGCGCTCCGCGTCCTGCTGCGGCGCGAACGGGGTGCTGAGCAGCATCCACCGCTGCGGCGCGTCGCCGTCCTGGGCGACACAGAACTCGTATTCCTGCGCCGGGCCCGCCTCGCCCAGGCACAGCGCTTCCACGCGCTGGCGCTGGCGCACGTCCACGCGGGCCAGCAGCCGGTCCAGTTCCAGGCGCTCTGCCGGTGGCAGGCCCAGGAGGCGCGCGCACGCCGTGGACAGCCGGAAGCTGCGGGCGGCCCGGTCGACCCAGAAATGGCCCAGCGCCGCGACGCGCTGCGCCTCCAGCAGCACGCGTTCACTCTCCTGCAAGGCCTGCAGCGCGCGCATGCGCGAGGTGATGTCGCGCGACAGCACGATGAAGCGCGCGCTGGCGCCGTCGGCGTGTTCGTCCTTGCAGGCCACCGACAGCTCGAACCAGCGGGGCTGGCCGCCAATCGCGACCTCGATGCGCCGGCCGGCGCAGCGGCCCTGCGCGCGCGCCTCGGCCAGTGCCTGCAGCACCGTCTGCGCCGCGGCAGGCGGCAGCACCTCGTTCACGGTGCGCCCGATCATCTGCTCCGGCGGCGCCACCAGTCCGTCCAGGCGGCGCGCCCGCAATGCGAGGTAGCGGCCATCGCCGTCCATCTCCACGAGCAGGTCCGGGATGGCATTGAGCGTGCCGGCGATCTCGGCCGACAGCGTGCGCGCCTCGCCGCTCATCTCCAGCGCCAGCCGCTGCGCACGGTTGCGTGCGTGCAGCAGGAGGAACACGATGGCGCCGGCCGAAAGACTCAGCAGCAGGCCGGCTGCGGCCAGTCCCTCGTGGTCACCTGCGCGGTGCTGCTGGACGAAGGCGTCGGTCGGTGCCAGCACGAACGTCCAGTTGCGCCCGCCGAATGCCGCCACGCGCTGCACGGCGTAGGCGCCCGGCGCCGTGCCGGTGAAGGCAGCGGGCTGTGCGTCCAGCAAGCCGAAGAGGTGCGAGGCCTCCGACGGGGTGCCGCCATCGAACACCTGCAGGTGCAGGCCCGGCAGCAACTCCGCGGCGACCGGCGCCAGCAGCTCGCGCAGCCGGAACGGGCCGTCGGCCCAACCCATCGGCAGCGGGCCACGCGCGCCGTGCTCCGGCGCGCGGACCTGCGCCGCGTAGATGGGCAGGTACATCACGAAGCCCGCCTCGGGCGCGCCACCGGTGTCCTGTGCCAGCTGCAGCTTGCCCGTCAGCGCCAGTGCCCCCGTGGCGATGGACTGCTCCATCGCGGCACGCGCCGGCGGCACGGTCAGCACGTCCAGGCCGAGCGCCAGACGGTTGTTGCGCGTCGGCGGCTCCATGAACAGGATGGGTGCGTAGGCCGCACGCTGCCCGGGCGGGCGCAGCACCAGGCCCGACGCGGCGAACGCCACGGCAGCCGCATTGCGCGCCCCGGCAGCAGGGTTGAGGTGCGCCACGAAGCCCACGCCCTGCAGCCCCGGTGTGGTGCGCTGCAGCGCCAGCGACTCCACGAAGGCCTGGAACTCGGACGCATCCACATCGTCCGAGCCCTCGAAAAAGCCCTTCACGCCCCGCATCACGAGTTCGAAGGCACGCAGTTGCGTCTGCACGTGGGCCACGGCGCTGTCGGCCTCGCGGGCAACCAGGGCATGCAGGGCGCGCTCCGCATCGTCATGCCGGCTCTGCCAGTACAGAAGGGGCACCACCGCCAGGAGCGCACTGGTCACGCCGGCGGCCAGTGCGGGACGCCACCACAGCGCAGGGCGCAGCTGCGCGCCCCCGGCTGGCGGAGCAGTCTGGCGGTCGGTCGCTGAAGAGCTGGATCTGGTCATGCTGCCTGCGCCCGAGGCCGCTCTCCACGCGACATGTGGATCCTGCTACCGAGCTATCCGCATCATAGTTGATCGAATGTAACGAAACATACGTGCAAACCACGCGCAGTTTGGGGACCGCGGCATGGCAGACCGCTAATCCAGCGACACGGCCACGCGCTGGATGACCGATGTCCAGGTCTGCAGGTCCCGGTCCAGGATCTGCGCGAACTGCTCGGGGGTGGTGGCCGAGGGATTCACGTACATCTCGTCGACGAATCGCCGCGCCAGGGCCGGGTCGGCCTGCACGGCGTTGATGTCTTCGGAAATCTTGCGCACCACGGCGTCCGGCGTGCGCGCGGGCGCAAACAGCCCGAGCCAGTTGTAGCCGTCGAAGCCGGTGACGCCGGCCTCCTGCAGCGTCTGCACCGACGGCATGTTCGGCAGGCGCACCGGCCCGGTCACGCCGATCACGCGCAACCTGCCCGACTTGAAGTGCGCGTCGGGGCTCAGCAGGTCGGCCACGGCCACGTCGGCCTCGCCGGACAGCAGCGCCTTGATGATGTCCGCACCGCCCTTGTAGGGCACATGCAGCATGGGCGCGTCGTTGTCCACGCGCATCTTCTCGAGCAGCAGGTGGGCAGTGGAGCCCAGGCCCCACGTGGCGAAGTTGATCTTGTTGGGTTGCGCCCGCGCCAGCGCCAGGAGTTCCGTGACGTTCTGCACCGGCAGACCGGCGCGCACGAAAACAGGCAACTGCTGGCGATTGAACTGGGTCACGGCGCGCAGGTCGCCGAACGCGTAGGGCATCTTCTTGCGCAGCGCCGGGTTCTGCACCACCAGCGTGATGTTGGCCAGCAGCGTGTAGCCATCGGGCGCGGACTTGGCCACGTGGTCGCTGCCGATGATCGAGCTGGCACCGGGCCGGTTGTCGATCACGACGGGTTGCTTCCAGCGCTGCGTCAGACCCTCGCCGACCAGACGCAGCACCGAGTCGTTCACGGTCCCGGGCGGGAACGGCAGCACGATGCGCACGGGACGGCTCGGGAAGTCGGCCTGGGCACGGACGCCGGTGGCGCCCAGCGTGGCCACGCCGGCACCGGCCGCCAACAGCCGGCGGCGCGAAAGAAGGGGGCGGGAAATCTGCATGCTTGTCTCCTCGTTGTGGTGCGTCAGGTGGCGGACTGGGCTGTGGACCCGCGCGAGCCGATCACGCCGTCGAACGCACCGACCTCGATGCCCATGGCCTGCGAGAACGCGCGCTGCACCGCCTCGGGCTGGCCAGCCTGGAAGATGTAGGTGGTGTAGAACAGTTTCATGCGCGGGTTCGCCAGGATCTGCTCGACCGTGTAGCCCTCCAGGGTCTGCGCGCGGTCCATCATGGGCAGCGGCACGCGCACGTTGCGCGCCGGGTCGCGGATCGTTCCCTTGGCCTCGGCGCCAGCGGCCACGGCCTCCATCTCCTCGAAGAAGCGCCGGCGGATGGCCACGATGCCGCGGTCGCTGGCACCGAGGCGCTCCTGCGTGCGGTCGGCGATGCGGCCCTGCCCCACCCAGGCGAGGAAGTCCTGGTTCATCACGTGGGTGTCGATCCACCTGCCCTGCGCATCGGTCAGCGGGCCATGCCAGGTCGGGATGCTCTGCTGCACGTACGGCTCGCGGCCGCGCGGCACGCGCGTGTACTTCCAGGTCACCGACAGCGTGTTTTCGTCGTCGATCGGCACGCGCCACTCGAAGTGCTCGCCCAGGAAGAAGCCGTTGGGCCACAGGCAGACGCGGCCGATGGTCCAGGCGTCGTCGTTCTCGTCGGTGTCCTCCTTCACGCGGCGGTAGACGAAGCCGTGCTCGAACTCGTCAAAGTCGAGCTTGAGGTGCGTGGGGCCCAGGGTGGTGTCGCCCGTGCGCAGGCGCTTGCCCCAGTTCTCGTGCATCCACTCGAAGTGCACGGGGTCGATGGAGTTCTCCTGGCACTGGAACCAGTTGCAGGGCACCTCGGAGATCACCACCTGCACGAAGCCGTCGGGCCAGGAAAAGGCCTCCCAGTCCGGCAGCAGCGGCGCGGGCTGCGGGCCCAGGTAGGCCCACAGCATGCCGCCCTTCTGCTCCACCGGGTAGGCCTTGATGCGCACGCGGTCCTTGGCGTTGCGCTCGGGAAAGCAGGTGTCCTCGAAGGGCTGGCTCACGCACTGGCCGGTCTGGTTGAAGCACCAGCCGTGGTAGTTGCAGCGCAGGCCGTGCTGCTCGACCATGCCGTAAGCCAGGTCGGCACGCCGGTGCGCGCAGCGCCGATCCACCAGGCCGTAGCCGCCGGACAGGTCCTTGTAGAGCACCAGGTCCTCGCCGAGCAGGCGCACGGGCTTGGTGCTGCGCCCGTCGAACTCCGAGACGCCGGCGATCGGCATCCAGTAGCGGCGCAGCAGTTGGCCCATGGGCGTGCCGGGGCCGACCTGGGTCAGCATGCGGTTCTTCTCTTCACTCAACATCGCAGGTCTCCTCGGGTCAAGCGCTCCAGATGGCGAATGCGGCACCGACGCCGGTGCCGGCCGGCGTGCGGTACAGGGGCTGGTAGTCGTGCCAGGCCAGCGGCAGCCCGCCGGCCGCGCCGGCTGTGACGATCCAGTTCAGGATCTCGGACGAGCCGGAGTTCAGCGCGCCGCGCGGAATGGCGGCGAGCGCTTCGGCGTCGCCGCGCGCCATCGCGTCGAGCACCCCGCGGTCCAGCGCCTCGTCGACGACGAAGTGGCTCAGCCCCCCCGACGCCACCACGGCCACGCGCAGCGTCGAGGGACTGGCCTCGATGACCTGGCGCAGTGCAGCACCGAGCTTCCAGCAGCGCGCCGGGCTCGGCACGTTGGGGCCGTAGTAGGTGTTCAGCAGCACGGGCACGACCGGGATCGCGCGGCCCTGGAACAGGCGCTTGACGATGAAGCCGTAGGCGTGGCCGAAGCCGGCGGTCTTCGGGTCGTCCACGCGCGCGCAGCTGGCGATGTCGAACTCGGCATCGATGAGCCCGCGGATCAGCTCCAGCGCGAAGGCACCGGCGCCGGGCACCACGTGGGTGTCGTCCATCAGGTAGCCGCGGCCCATGGCCTTGACCCAGTCGGCGCCGTCCTCGTCGCCGAACTTGTCGCTCGTGACGATCTCGTCGCCGTGGAAGATGGCGATCGCCGGCTGGTTCGCCGGGCCGAACAGCTCGCGCTGGTCGTCGCCCACGATCACCACCACATCGGGGGCGGCCAGCGCCAGCGCCTGCGCCAACCGGTCCAGCGCGGCCTGGCAGGCGCGCTCCTTGGCCGCCAGGATCTCGGGCGTCACCGCGTCGGCGCAGCGCGGCCCGAGTTCGGCCAGCACCTCCTCGTAGCGCAGCAGGCGGCCGTCGCTCATGTTGAGCTGCGTGTTGGCGTAGTCCACCGCCGCGCGGTGCTGCCACTGCGCGGCCGTCAGCGTCAGCAGCGGCGTGTGCGATGCGCCCAGGCCCAGAACGATCTGCGCCATCTCAGGCGTCCCGGCGAAAGCGGCTGTAGAGCTTCGTGCAGTTGCACTCGAACACGTTGCGCCGGTCCTGCTCGGACAGGAAGGAAATGGCCTCGATCACCGGCTTGAGGTCGTCGTAGGCGCGGCCGGTCTTCGGGT
>CAJYRH010000548.1 GCA_913776795.1 uncultured Pseudorhodoferax sp.
CAAGCCCGTGGTGGTGACTGGCGCGGCCAGCCCGAACGAGGCGCTCAACAACGGCGACCTGGACGCCAACTCGTTCCAGCACGTGCCCTTCCTGCGCGACCAGGTGCAACAGCGCGGCTACAAGCTCGTGGCCGTGGGCGACACCTACATCTCGCCGATCGCCTTCTATTCGAAGAAGCACAAGCGCTTTGCCGACTTGCCCGAGAACGCGCGCCTGGGCATCCCGAACGACCCGAGCAACCAGACGCGCGCGCTCGTGGTGCTGCGCGACCAGGGCGTGCTGACGCTGCGCGAGGGCTTCGACCCGGCCAAGGGCACGGCCACGCTGGCCGACATCACCGGCTACAAAAAGAAGGTGCAGCTGGTCGAAGCCGCCTCCGTGGTGCTGGCGCGCTCGCTCGAGGACCTGGACGCCTCGGCCATCGTCAACACCTTCGCCTACCAGGCCGGCCTGATTGCCGCACGCGACGGGCTCGCGGTGGAAAAGCGCGAGAACAACCCCTACGTCAACATCATCGTGGTGCGCGAGCAGGACCGCGGCGCGGCCTGGGTCGCACCGCTGGTCAAGTCCTACCAGTCGCCCGAAGTCCGCGCATTCATCGAGAGCAAGTACCAGGGCTCGGTGATCGCTGCGTTCTGAGGGTTCCATGAGCGGCCCCCCGCCCGCCGTGGACATCGCCACGCCCCACATCGTCTTCGAGCAGGTGCACAAGCGCTTCGCCGGCCCGCACGGCGACGTGCAGGCGCTCGAGGCGCTGAGCTTCTCGGTGCAGCGCGGCGAGGTGTTCGGCATCATCGGCCGCAGCGGCGCGGGCAAGTCCACGCTGCTGCGCGCCATCAACGCACTGGAAGCGCCCAGCGGCGGCCATGTGACCGTGGACGGCATCGACGTCGGCCAGCTCGACGAGGACGCGCTGGTGGCGCTGCGCCGGCGCGTCGGCATGATCTTCCAGCACTTCAACCTGCTGGCCGCCAAGACCGTGCGCGAGAACGTGGCGCTGCCGCTGCGCGTGGCCGGCTGGCAGCCGGCCGCCATCCATGCGCGCGTGGATGAACTGCTGGCCCTGGTCGGGCTGGCCGACAAGGCCGACGTCTACCCGGCCAAGCTCTCGGGCGGCCAGAAGCAGCGCGTGGGCATCGCCCGTGCGCTGGTGCACCACCCCGAGATGCTGCTGTGCGACGAGGCCACCTCGGCGCTGGATCCGGAGACCACCCAGTCCATCCTCGCGCTGCTGCGCGAGATCAATCAGCGGCTGGGCCTGACCGTGGTGCTGATCACGCACGACATGGCCGTGATCCGCGCCATCTGCGACCGCGTGCTGGTGCTGGACGCCGGCCGGCGGCAGGAGCTGGGCGAGGTCTGGCGCGTGTTCGGCGATCCGCAGTCCGATGCCGCGCGCGCGCTGCTGCGCCCGCTGCAACACGAACTGCCGGCCGACCTCGCGCAGGCGTTGGTGCCCACGCTGGATGGCCGGCCCGGCCGCGCCGTCTACAGCGCCGGCTTCACGGGCCGCACCCACGCGCAGGGCCTGCCGCTCGCTGCGCTGGCCGCGCTGGGACCCGGTGCCGAGCTGCTGCACGGCGGGCTGGACCGCATCCGTGGCCATGCCCATGGCCGGCTGCTGCTGTCGCTGCCGGCCGGCAGCGCGCCGAGCGAAGAACAACTGCGCCGCACCCTCGGCGCCGACCACCTCGAACTGCTCGGCCATGTCCCTGCCCCCGATTGAACGCTACCTGCAAGCGCTGCTGGAGACCCTGGCGATGGTCGGCGTCTCGGCCGTCATCGCCATCTCGGTCGGCCTGCTGCTGGCCATCGTGCTCAACGTGACCGGGCCGCGCGGCGTCTGTGCGCGGCCGCGGTTGCACAAGGGGCTGTCCATCGCGGTCAACATCTGCCGCGCCATCCCGTTCATCATCCTGCTGGTGGCCTTGCTGCCCGTCACGCGCGCCATCGTGGGCACCACGCTGGGCACCTGGGCGGCCGTGGTGCCGCTGGCCGCGAACCTGATCCCGTTTTATGCGCGCATCGCGCAGGTCAGCCTCAACGAGGTCGATGCCGGCCTGGTGGAGGCCGCGCGTGCCATGGGTTGCAAGCGCTGGCACATCGTGCGCCACGTGCTGCTGCCCGAGGCCTTGCCCGGCATCATCGGCGGCATGACGGTCAGCGTCATCGCCATGGTCAACGCCTCGGCCATGGCCGGCGCGGTGGGCGCCGGCGGCCTGGGCGACTTGGCCATCCGCTACGGCTACGAACGCTACGAGACGCGCGTGATGTTCGAGGTCATCGTGGTCCTCGTGGCCCTGGTCTCGGTGCTGCAGTTCGCGGGCGAGCGTCTGGCAAGGTGGGTGGACCACCGCGCCTGATCCCGGGGCCGCGCTGCGGCACACTGCGCCCTCCACCAACCACAGGAGAAACACCATGTCCAACCATGTCTACAAGACGCTGGAACTCACGGGGTCGTCGCCCACCGGCATCGAGGACGCCGTGCAGACGGCCATCGCCAAGGCGCACAAGACGGTGCGCAACATCCAGTGGTTCCAGGTGACCGAGACGCGCGGCCACGTGGTCGACGGCAAGGTGGCCCACTGGCAGGTCGGGCTGAAGATCGGCTTCACGCTGGAGTGAGGGCGGCAGCTTGCTCTTTCGTCGACTGCACGCGGCCCTCGGCCCGCAGCCGACGAGCCGACGGCAAGCGCGTAGCAATGCCATGCGGCAACGCCGCGGCGACAGGCGTTGCGCAGCGCTGCCGCGCACGCTTTTCCGGGCCACAGGACCGAAGCTGCGCAAGCGCCTGCGAACCGCTCAGTCGTCGGCAAGCAGTTCGAGCAGGACGTCCAGGTCGCGAAAGCGCAGCAGCGGCATCCTGACCGGAACACCGCAGGCGAAGGCCTGGCGCATCTGTACGGCGAGGGTTTGAAGGTCTGGCATGGCATCTCCTGTGGAGCGCCACGTCCTGCCACCCAGGACGACGGCGCCATCGGAGATTGCGACGGGGCCATGTGCGCGCGCGTAGGCCGCCGCCCAGCAAGGTGGACATCCGCGACGCGCCGCGCACGCCAGCACGCGCTGCCGGCACCGTCGTTAGCGGCCGACAGACGGCAGGCCGTGGTCCTGCGAAACTGGGCGGCCGCGAGGGGGTCGAACCGGCGCTACGATGTCCAGGGCTTAACCCAGGTTAATGCAGACCTCGCCGTTCTGCCCAAAGATGATGGGTACCGCCATGCTGACCTGCAACGTGCTTCGCAACCGCACCGAAGAGCTCTCGGACGAGGAACGTGCGGTCCTGGAGAGTGCCGTCGAGCGCACCCAGGTCTGCCCTGCGGGTGAGACGCTGGTGCGCCATGGCTGTGCCGTGCACACCAGCACCGTGCTCGTGCAGGGCATCATGACGCGCCATGTGCACGCCGCCGACGGGCGCCGGCACCTCGTGGCCGTGCATGTGCCAGGCGACTTCGTCGACCTGCATGGCTATGTGCTCAAGCAGTTGGACCATGACGTGGGTGCGCTCAGCGAGGCCACGGTGGCCGTGGTGCCGCACGCTGCGCTCGACGCCATCCAGGTCCGACATCCCGGTCTGGCCAGGCGGCTGTGGTTTCTGACGCTGCTCGACGCTGCCATGCACCGGCAATGGGTGATGCGGCTGGCGAGCATGGATGCGCTGCAGCGCGTGGCGCATTTCCTTTGCGAGATGAACGCCAAGCTGCTGGCCA
Organism: uncultured Pseudorhodoferax sp.; assembly: GCA_913776795.1. The sequence goes on from CAJYRH010000548.1 coordinate 3,712, forward strand.
TCGGGCAGTCGGATGGGCTGCACTACACCCTGCCCATGACGCAGGCCGACATCGGCGAGGTCTGCGGCCTCACGAACGTCCACGTCAGCCGCGTGTTGCGCCAGTTGCGCGAGGCCGAGCTGTGCAGCTGGCGCGCCGGGCAGGTGGCGGTCTACGACCCGTTGCGGCTTGCCGCCACAGGCATGTTCGCACCGGACTATCTGTATCTGAACCCGGCCACGGCGCTGCGCGCGGCCGGAAACACGGGAGCTGTGCATGGCCGATGAACGACGCCTTTTCAAACCGTGCGAGGCCCCCGGTCAGGCCAGTGCGGACAGTGGCGTGGTGATCCTGGACGGGCCCGACGGCGTGGCCGTCACGATGACTGCCGAGGCCGCGGAGCAGACCGCGGACAGCCTGTGGGCTGCCGCCCGGCAGGCGCGCGCGGATGCCGCCCTGCAGCGCGACGGTCGGCGCCGTTGAAGGCGCTGGTCTGGGCGGCGTGCGCCCTGTTGTCGGTGGCCCAGGCGGCAGACGTGCCATGGCTGACAGTGGCCGGCGATCCGGCCGACGCGCATGCCGACACCATCCAGGTGAACCCGGTGTTCGTGCGCAGGGACGGCCCGCAGCGGGAGATGCAGGTGCGCGTCAGCCGCAGCGTGGAACGCATCAGCATGGACGGCATCCGGTTCCGCTCGTTCGTGTCCCTGGTCGCGTTCGACTGCGAGGCGCGCGTCGCGCGGTTCGTCACCAGCCAGTTCTACGACGGGCCGCTGTGGCGTGGTGCCGGCACCCGGATGCACTATTCGGAACAGACCTGGCGGCCCGTGGAGTTCCGCGGCTTCGATCCGAACCCGCGCGACAAGGTGGTCCAGGCGGCGTGCAGTTCCTGATCGGCATAGACGCGACAAATCCGGCGCAAGTTAACCCACGTTAATGCGCACCACAGGTTCCTCGCCGACCATCGCCGGCGCCCAGACCTGTCATGCTGACCCAGAACGTATTACGCAACCGCACTGCAGAAGTCACGGAGTCAGAACGTGTCGTCCTCGAACAAGCCATCTCGCACACGCGCAACTACGCTGCCGGCCAGATCGTCGTGCACCAGGACGCCGCCGTCGGCGCCAGCACGCTGCTGGTCGAAGGCCTGATGACGCGGCATGTCGATGCCCGCGACGGGCGCCGCCATCTGGTGTCCATCCATGTTCCCGGCGACTTCGTCGACCTGCACGCCTATGCGCTCAAGCAGCTCGACCACGCCGTCGGCGCACTGACCGACATCACCGTGGCCGTGTTTCCACATGAAGCACTGCGCCGGATCGAGAGGCACCATCCGCGCCTGACGCGCCGGCTGTGGTTCTCCACCCTGCTCGATGCGGCGACACACCGCCAGTGGGTGGTCCGGCTTGCCAACCTGAACGCACTGCAGCGGGTCGCCAACTTCCTGTGCGAGATGAACGCACGGCTGCTGGCGATCGGCCGGTCCGACGGCGCGCGGTTCGAATTGGCCATGACGCAGGCGGACATCGGCGATGTCTGCGGGCTCACCAACGTGCATGTGAACCGGGTGGTGCGGCAGTTGCGCGAGCGCGGGCTGTGCAGCATCCGGTCCGCGCAGGTGCACATCCTGGACCGGCAGGGGCTGGCCCATGCGGGCCAGTTCAAGCCCGACTACCTGTATCTGAACCCGCCGACGGCGTCGCGGGCCGTCGGTCACGGCAGGGCCTGACCGGCGTGCACAGCCCCGCCACCCGGACCGAACTCATGCGCTGCCGCGAGGTGCTGGCAGCTGCGCAAGTGTCCGACGACCTGCGCCAGTTGGCCAACGACCTGCTGGACCGGCTGCTCGGCATGCACGACGCGCGGAGGCTGAATGGCCCGGTATTCCTGCTGGCGCTGGAGTCCCTCGAGCTCGTGCCCGGGCTGGAGGCATCGGTCTCGTCGCTGCGCGCGGCGGTGCTGCGCGACGTGCGGTCCTGAAGGCGCGTGCCTGAGGACTTCAGGCCGCCACACCCAGGCCCACGCCATAGACGATGGCCAGCAGGACGACCGCCGCGACCGCGGCAGCGACGATGAACATGCGCTTGTTGGCAAAGCGGTTGCGGCTCGACGACGTCGGCACGGCGCCGTGGTTGGCTTGTTGGGGTGCGGGC
>CAJYRH010000549.1 GCA_913776795.1 uncultured Pseudorhodoferax sp.
CCTGGAGACCTTCGTCACGAGCACGCTGGGCAAGGGCGTGGTCCGGGCCAAGGACACGCCGAACTTCATCGCCAACCGCATCGGCGTGGCCGGCATGCTGGGCACGATCAAGGAAGTCGAGAACCACGGCCTCACGTCCGACGTGGTCGACGACCTCACGGGCAAGAAACTGGGCCGCGCCTCCTCCGGCACCTTCCGCACGGCCGATGTCGTGGGCCTGGACACCATGGCCCATGTGATCAAGACCCTGCAGGACACGCTCACGGCCGAGACCGATCCCTTCTACGCGAGCTTCGCGACGCCGCCCGCGCTGAAGGCGCTGCTGGAACTGGGCAACCTGGGCCAGAAGACCAAGGCCGGGTTCTACAAGAAGGTCGGCCGCGACGTGCTGCGCTTCGAGCTGGAAAGCCGCGACTACGTGCCGGCTGGGCAGAAAGCCGATGCGGTTTACGAGCGCATGTTGAAGAAGCCGGCGGCGCAGCGCCTGAAGCTGCTGCGCGAAGCCGAGGGCCCCGAGGGCCGCTTCCTGTGGGCCATCCTGCGCAACAGCTTCCACTACGCGGCCGTGCACCTGGCCTCCATCGCCGAGACCGCGCGCGATGTGGACTTCGCGATGCGCTGGGGCTTCGGCATGCGCCAGGGCCCGTTCGAGCTCTGGCAGGAGGCTGGCTGGCTGCAGGTCGCGCAATGGGTGCAGGAGGACATCGATGCGGGCAAGGCGCTGTCCAAGGCGCCGCTGCCTCAGTGGGTGTTCGAAGGCCCCGTGGCGCAGGCCGGTGGCGTGCATACGCCTGAGGGTTCCTTCAATCCGACCACGGGCCGCTTCGAGCCGCTGCGCCGCCTGCCCGTGCACGCGCGCCAGCTGTTCCCCGAAGGCGTGCTCGGCGACGGCGCGAAAGGCTTCGCCCACGCCGGCACGACCGTGCACGAGGACGCTTCGGTGCGCCTATGGACGCTCGACAACGAAGTGCTGATCGCCAGCATCAAGACCAAGATGCACGCCATCAGCCCCGAGGTGGCCGAGGGCCTCATGCAGGCCGTCGAGCTGGCCGAGAAGGACTACCAGGGCCTGGTCATTTGGTCGGGCGACGAGCCGTTCTCGGCCGGCGCCGACCTGCAGGCCATGCTTCCGGCCTTCATGGCCGTCGGCGTGGCCGCGATCGAGGATGCCGAGGGCTTCCTGCAGCAGACCATGCTGCGCCTGCGCTACGCCAGTGTGCCGGTGGTCTCGGCCATCCGCGGCCTGGCGCTGGGCGGCGGTTGCGAGCTGGCCATCCACAGCGCGCGCCGTGTCGTGGCCATGGAAAGCTACATCGGCCTCGTCGAGGTCGGTGTGGGCCTGGTGCCGGGCGCGGGTGGTCTGACCTACATCGCGCGCCGCGCGGCCGAGAACGCGGCCAGCTCGACCGACAAGGACCTGCTCAAGTTCGTGACCGAGGGCTTCACGGCCGCGGCCATGGCCAAGGTCGGCACCAGCGCGCTGGAGAGCCGCAAGCTGGGCTACCTGCTGGACTCGGACATCGTCGTGCCGCACAAGGACGAGCTTCTTCATGTGGCGCTGGCCGAGGCCAAGGCCATGGCCAACGCGGGCTGGCGGCCGCCGCTCAAGCGCCAGTTCCCGGTGGCCGGCCGCAACGGCAAGGCCACCATCCTGGGCCAGCTCGTGAACATGCGCGACGGCGGCTTCATCAGCCGGCACGACTTCCACATTGCCGGCCTGATCGCGGGCGTGGTGACGGGCGGAGATGTCGATGCCGGCACGCTGGTCGACGAGGACTACCTGATGGCGCTGGAGCGCCAGGCCTTCTGTGCGCTGATCGTGCACCCCAAAACGCAGGAACGCATCCTGGGCCTGCTGAACACCGGCAAGCCGCTGCGCAATTGAGGCCACCGAGGAGAACAACATGAGCAAGCAAGTTCAAGACGCCTACATCGTCGCGGCCACGCGCACGCCCATCGGCCGCTCGCACCGCGGCAGCCTGCGCAACCTGCGGCCCGACGAGATGCTGGCCGCCGTGCTGCGCGCCGCCATGGCCCAGGTGCCGGGCCTCAACCCCAAGGCGGTGGAAGACGTGATCTGCGGCTGCGCCATTCCCGAAGCCCAGCAAGGCCTCAACGTCGCGCGCATCGGGGCCGTGCTGGCCGGCCTGCCGCACAGCGTGGGCGGCATCACGGTCAACCGTTTCTGCGCCTCCGGCCTGTCGGCCGTGCAGATGGCGGCCGACCGCATCCGCGTGGGCGAGGCCGACGTGATGGTCGCCGCCGGCACCGAGAGCATGAGCATGGTGCCCATGATGGGCAACTCGCCCTCGCTGTCGCCCGTCATCTTCGCCGACACCGACAAGCTCGACGACTACGGCATCGCCTACGGCATGGGCCTCACGGCCGAGAAGGTCGCACAGCAGTGGAAGGTGTCGCGCGATGCGCAGGACGCCTTCGCGGTCGAATCGCACCAGCGTGCGTTGAAGGCGCAGCAGGCCGGCGAATTCGCGGACGAGATCACGGCCATCGAGGCGGTGGACCGCACGGCCGACCTCGCGAACGGCACGACCATCGAGAAGCGCAAGACCCTGTCGCTCGACGAGGGCCCGCGCCCCGACACCAGCCTCGAAGGCCTGGCCCGGCTCAAGCCCGTGTTCGCCGCACGCGGCTCGGTCACGGCCGGCAACAGCTCGCAGACCTCGGACGGCGCCGGCGCGCTGGTCCTGGTCAGCGAGCGTGCGGTCAGGCAATACGACCTCAAGCCACTGGCCCGCTTCGTCGGCTACGCCAGCCGTGGCGTCCCCCCGCACCTGATGGGCATCGGGCCCATCGAGGCGATCCCGGCCGCGCTGCGCAACGCCGGCCTGCAGCTCTCCGACATCGACTGGATCGAACTGAACGAGGCCTTCGCCGCGCAATCCCTGGCCGTCATCAACACCCTGGGCCTGGATCCGGCCAGGGTCAATCCCATGGGCGGCGCCATTGCGCTGGGCCATCCCCTGGGAGCCACGGGCGCTATCCGCTCCGCGACAGTCGTGCATGCGCTGCGGCGCAAGAATCTGAAGTACGGCATGGTCACCATGTGCGTTGGCATGGGACAAGGCGCTGCCGGCATCTTCGAGAGAGCCTGACACCGATGAGCGAGCATTTCTTCGACCAGGCCGTCGCGCTGCGGCCCGACGGCGACAACGCCTATTGCGGCGCGGCGCACCCGGCCTGGGCCAACATGGTCGGGCCGTTTGGCGGCGTCACGGCTGCCAGCGCGCTCAACGGCGTGCTGTCGCATCCCCGGCTGCTCGGTACTCCGCTTGCGTTGACGGTCAACTACGCGGCCGCGCTGGGGGCCGGCGACTACCGGCTCGCGGCGCTGCCGGCACGCACCAACCGTTCGACACAGCACTGGACGCTGGCCATGACCCAGGCTGGCGCCGACGGCGGCGAGGACACGGTGCTGACCGCCACCGCGGTCACGGCAGCGCGCCGCGACACCTGGAGCCTGAACGACACGCCCATGCCGGCTGCACCGGCACCGCAGGACTGCGCACGCTTCAACCCCTTCGGCGTCGAATGGCTCAAGCGCTACGACATGCGGGTCTTGCAGGGCGCGGTGCCGTCGACCTGGGATGGTGGGGGCAGCAGCAGCCTGACGCAGATGTGGGTCCGCGACGATCCGGCGCGTCCGCTCGACTTCCTGTCGCTGGCCTCCATCGCCGACGTGTTCTACCCGCGCGTCTGGTTGCGCCGCGCCACGCGGGTGCCGGCCGGCACGGTCTCGATCACGACCTATTTCCACGCCGACGCGGCCATGTTGGCGCGCAGCGGCGCGGGCTACCTGTTCGGCCAGGCCCGGGGGCAGGCGTTCAGCAACGGATTCTTCGACCAGACCGCCCAGCTGTGGAACCAAGGCGGAGAATTGCTGGCCACCTCCCACCAGATCGTCTACTACAAGGAATGAGCGCCATGAGCGATGACATCCTGGTGCACGCCGAGTCCGGCGTCACCACCATCACCTTCAACCGCGTCGACAAGAAGAACTCGATCACGGCCGCGATGTACACGACCTTGGCCGATGCGCTGGCCGCGGCCGACGCCGACCCGGCGCAGCGCGTGGCGGTGCTGCAAGGGCACGAGACCATCTTCAGCGCCGGCAACGACATCGGCGACTTCCTGAACGCGCCGCCCGGCGGCGAAGAGTCGCCCGTGTTCCGCTTCCTGCGCGGCATCGCCAGCTTCACCAAGCCGCTGCTGGCCTCCGTCTGCGGCCCGGCCGTGGGCGTGGGCACGACGCTGCTGTTGCACTGCGACCTGGTCTATGCCGGCGACAACGCCGCCTTCTCCATGCCCTTCGTGAACCTGGGCCTGGTGCCCGAGGCGGCCTCCAGCCTGCTCGTGCCGCAGATGATGGGCTACCACCGCGCGGCCGAGGCCCTGCTGCTGGGCGAGCCCTTCATGGCCGAGGCTGCGCTGGAGGTCGGGCTGGTCAACCGCGTCGTGCCGCCGTCGCAGGCCAATGCGCTGGCGCAGGCCCAGGCGCGCAAGCTGGCTG
>CAJYRH010000550.1 GCA_913776795.1 uncultured Pseudorhodoferax sp.
CCTCCACGCGCCAGCGCGCAGCCTGCACGTCGGCACGGCGTCCCAGCAGGTCGGCCGGCAGCAGGGCCGGCAGGCTGGGCGCCTGCAGGCGGGCGAGCGAGGGCGCAGCGTCGCGCAGCGACTCGGGCGGCAGCGCCGCGAGCGCGGCCAGCGCATGGCGCGACAACTGGATCTGCTCGCGCAGCGCCTCGATCTGCTGGCGTGCCTCGGGCAGGCCACCCTCGGCCTGGCGCAATTCCAGCCGGGTGTCCAGGCCAGCGTCCAGGCGGTCCTTCACCAGCGCCAGTTGCTCCCCGCGCTGCGCCAGCGTGCGCTCGGCCACGGTAAGCTGGTCGTGCGCCCGCGCCAGCTGCAGCCAGCCGCGCACGATCTGCTGGGCCAGCAAGGCCCGCGCGGCCTGGGCGTCCGCCGCGGCCGCACGTGCGCCGCCCAGGGCGGCGTCGAGCGCCGCGCGGTTCTTGCCGAAGAAATCGATCTCCCAGCTGCTGGACAGCTGCAGCAGGCCGCTGTCGCGTACCGAGCCGGCCAGCGGCGCGGGCACCGCGCCGTTCTCCGTGTAGCGCTGGCGCGTGAGGTCCATGCCCAGGCCGACCTGCGGCAGCAAGGCCGCATCGGCGACCTCGACCACGGCCAGCGCACGCGCCAGGCGCGCCTGCGCCAGGCCCAGGCTGGGGCTGCCTGCCAGGGCCTGGTCGACCAGGGTGTCGAGCGCGGGGTCGCCATAGGCGCGCCACCAGGCGGTCTCCACGGCAGGCGCGGTGGCCGCGGTCGGCTGCGGCACGCCGACCGCCGTGGCGTCGCGCAACTGGGCCTGCGGCGCGATGCCGGAGGGATTCGCGCAGGCCACCACGGCCAGCGCCAGGGCTGCGGCCAGCGTCAGGCGCAGGCGGGGAGCGGATCTCATGGGTTCTTCTTTCCGGCGCAGCCCTGCTGCGCGTTGTCCAGGATGCGGGAGAGGAAGCTCTTGAGCAGCAGCCATTCCTCGCGCGAGAAGCCGGCCAGGTAGGCGTTCTGCACGCGGCTCAGCGCGACCGGAATCTGTTCGGCCACGGACTTGCCGTGCTCGGTCAGCGCCAGCCGCACCACGCGGCGGTCTTCCGAGGAACGTTCGCGCTGGCACAGGCCTTTGGCCTCGAGCCGGTCGAGCAGGCGCGTCATGGCGCCGGCATCGAGCTCGCAGAGCCGCGCGAGTTCGGCCACGGTGGCGCCCCCCGGGTGCACCGCCAGCTTGAACAGAGGGATCCACTGGGCGTGCGTGAGGCCGGTGGACTCCAGCTCGCGCTCCACCGCCGAGGCGACCGAGGACAGGATGCGGCGCATCAGGTAGCCCACGCTGTCGCTTGGGTTGTAGCTTTTGGGCGCGTAGAAATCGGCCGGCGGAGGGCGGCCGGCGGCGGCGGCGGCAACCGCGTTGCGCAAGGGTCGTTCTTCCATGTGCACCAATTTATTTGCCTAGGCAACTATTGTCAAGGCTTTTTTTGTCATGGCAATTTCCCAGGTGCTCTCTGGATACACTCTCGCCCCATGCCTTCTTCTGCACATTCGGCGGCCGAGCCGGCCAAGGGGTCGCCGCGATCGCTGCGTGGCCTGCTGCCCTTTCTGGTGCCGTACCGCGGCCGCATCGCGCTGGCCGCGCTGTTTCTGGTGCTGGCCGCCGGCGCCACTTTGGTCTTCCCGCTGGCGCTGCGCAGCCTGATCGACAACGGCCTGGTCAGCGGAGGCAACACGCCGACGGACACGGGCGCCCGCCTGGTCGCGCTGCGCACGCATTTTTTCGAGCTGTTCGCCGTGGCGGCGGCGCTGGGCCTGTTCTCGGCCGGGCGCTACTACGTCGTCAGCTGGCTCGGCGAGCGCGTGACATCGGACCTGCGCAACGCGGTCTACACGCATGTGGTGCGGCAGAGCCCCGAATTCTTCGAGACCACGCAGACCGGGGAAGTGCTGTCGCGCCTGACCGGCGACACGACGCTCGTGCAGGCCGTGGTGGGCTCCTCGCTGTCGATGGGCCTGCGCAATGCCGTGATGGGCGCCGGCGCCCTGGCCATGCTGGTCTGGACCAACCCCTACGTGATGACGCAGGTGCTGGGCATCCTGGTCCTCGTGGTGGCGCCGACCATGTGGTTCGGCAGGCGCGTGCGCAGGCTGTCGCGCGCGAGCCAGGACCGCGTGGCCGATTCCAGCGCGATCGCCGCCGAGGTGCTCAACGCGATCCCCGTGGTGCAAAGCTATACGGCCGAGGGGCGCGAGGCCGCGCGCTTCACGCAGTCCACGCAGAACGCCTTCCACACGGCGGTGCGGCGCACCCGGGCACGTGCCTTTCTGGTCGGCTTCATCATCACGGCCACCTCGGCCGCGCTGCTGTGGGGCCTGTACCAGGGTACGCAAGCCGTCATGCGCGGCGACATTTCGGCCGGCCATCTCGGCCAGACCGTGGTCTACGTGATCATCCTGGCCGGTGCCTTCGGCGCCCTGAGCGAGGTCTACGGCGACCTGCTGCGCGCAGCCGGCGCCACGGAGCGCCTCATGGAACTCCTGCACATGCGCTCGCCGATCGCGTCGCCGGACCGGCCTGCCCCGGCGCCCGCGCGCAACGGCGGCAGCCGCGTGGAACTCGTCGACGTGGAGTTCCACTACCCCTCGCGCCCAGCTCAGGCGGCGCTCAGCGACTTCAGCCTGTCCGTGGCGCCGGGCGAGACCGTGGCTCTGGTGGGTGCCAGCGGCGCAGGCAAGAGCACGGTATTCCAGCTCCTGCTGCGCTTTTACGACCAGGAGCGCGGCCGAATCGCGCTCGACGGCGTGGCGATACGCGACATGGCGCTGGACGAACTGCGTGGACGCATCGGCATCGTGCCGCAGGACCCGGTGCTGTTCTCCACCAGCGCACGCGAGAACATCCGCTACGGCCGGCCCGACGCCAGCGATGCCGAGGTCGAAGCGGCCGCGCACGCGGCCTTCGCACACGACTTCATCACAGCCCTGCCGCAGGGCTACGACAGCTTCCTCGGCGAACGCGGCGTGCGGCTGTCGGGCGGCCAGCGCCAGCGCATCGCGATTGCGCGCGCCATGCTCAAGAACGCGCCGCTGCTGCTGCTCGACGAGGCCACCAGTGCGCTGGACGCCGAGAGCGAGCGCATGGTGCAGGCCGCGCTGGAATCGGCCATGCAGGGCCGCACCACGCTGGTCATTGCGCACCGCCTGGCCACCGTGCAACAGGCCGACCGCATCGTCGTGCTGGAGCACGGGCGCATCGTCGAGCAGGGAACCCACACGGCGCTGGTGGCGGCCGGCGGCACCTATGCCCGCCTGGCTGCGTTGCAATTCACGCAGTAACCGGCATGCCCTCCCGGCAGCCCATGCATGATATGCATAAGGCGCCAACCAGATGCTGCAGAGCTTGGACAAGGCCTGCAGCCCCCGCCTAAGCTTGACGCTCCTCGACAACAACAGGAGCCAGTCCATGG
>CAJYRH010000551.1 GCA_913776795.1 uncultured Pseudorhodoferax sp.
GAGGCCACCATACCCGTTTACAAAGCGAACAGGAAAGTCAATGAAATCAACGGTCTACCCAGACCACCCCCGCGCCAGTGCTAGCTTTGCGTACCGTCACTTATTGCACTGAAAACGAGGAGACCCCACGTTGCTGCGCCGAAGGTCAGCATCCTGCTGTTCACTGCGCACCCCGCAGAGCACTACGCGCTCGAGTCGCTGCGACAAGGTGCACGTGGCTACCTGAACAAGAACTGCGCGCCGAGCGAACTCATCATGGCCGTTCGGACACTGGCCATGGGCCGCCGGTACTTCTCGGCGGAAGTGACCGAACTGCTGCCAACGCAGCTGCATCGAGGCCGTGGTTGCGCGGCGCATGAGCAGCTGTCCGAACGCGAGTTCCAAGTCTTCTGCCAACTGGCCAAGGGGGAAACCGCCAGCACAATCGCCATGGGACTGGCGTTGTCCGTCAAGACCGTCAGCACCTACCGCACCCGCCTGATGGAGAAGCTCAACCTGTCCACCAATAGCGATCTGACCTACTACGCGATCAACAACCGGCTCATCGCCTGATGCTGCGCGCTTGCATCAATGCGCCGTTCGATCGGGCAGCAGCCGGTCGTATTCATTCTTGACCACGGCATAGCACTCGCAACTGCGCTGCTCGATGCCGGCCCGATCCAGCACCTCGATGCGCCCACGCGCGTACTGGATCAGCCCGGCCTTCTGCAGCTTCAGCGCGCCTTCCGTCACGCCCTCCCGGCGCACGCCAAGCATGTTGGCGATCAGCTCCTGGGTCATGATCAACTCGTTGCCCTGCAACCGGTCGAGGCTGAGCAACAGCCAGCGGCACAGTTGCTGGTCCAGCGTGTGGTGGCGGTTGCACACGGCCGTCTGCGCCATCTGGGTGATCAGCGCCTGCGTATAGCGAAGCAAGAGGTGAAGGACCGGCGCTCGATTGAACTCGTCCTTCATCGCGGCCGCGCTCAACCGATAGGCACGCCCGGCGCTTTGGACGACAGCGCGACTGGTCGTGGATTCACCCCCCATGAACAGTGAGATGCCCAAGACGCCTTCGTTCCCGACCACTGCGATCTCCGCCGAGGCGCCGTTCTCCATCACGTAAAGCAGCGAGACGATCGCGGTGGTCGGGAAGTACACGTGGCTTTGCACCCCACCGGACTCGTACAGCACTTTCCCGAGCGGCAAGGAGACGGGCTCGAGCTGTGGAAGCCACCGCGACCACTCCGCCTCGGGCAGTGCGGCCAGCAAATGGTTCTTCTTCGGTTGGTCGATGGTCGGCATTCGAGGTTCCAGTCAAGAGGATCGTTTGAACGATCGAAATATCGTCGAGCCGGGGTGGCTCGAAGATTCCCCCTGATCTGTTCGCTGGCGAACTTATAGCCGTGCTGGCGACCAGCCGGTGCAGGGATTTGCCTGCATTTTTCGCGGTGTCGCAAATCGCAAGCGATCGTTGTCTATCTCGGTATTAAGTGCGCTACCGAACAGACGATTTCTCCCGGTTCGGGCGATGTCGACGATGTGGATGTCGGTGAGGAGGAATCAAGCGCCAGAGCAAGTCAGTTTCTCCAACTGAATGTCGAACAATCTTCGTGTGGCACCTTGTTGAACACCGTCAGCACCGTGCTGCGTTGGTTGCTCCGATCGTCGACGGAGGCCCGCAACGTCAATCGCCCCCGACGACGTATCGCACACACCGACCCCAGCACGACCTCCAGCAGCGCCTCTTCCAGTGCGTCCCTGTCGACCGTCCACGCAGAACACGCTCGGTCGACGTCCACAGCGACGTCAACGCAACCGTCGAAGGTGTGCCTGAGGCGGTGGGCAAAGGAGCAGAGAAACGGCAGCACCTCGACGGACACAGGACGCAACGTCCTGCATTCGGCGATCGAAAGCAGCACGGCGGCACAAGCGTCATCGTCGTGCGCACCCGCCGAGAACCTGACCCCCCTCTGCTTCTGCAGCGGCTCGTTCATCGCCTGCGCGGACGCGGAGCCTCCCGTGGCAGGGGTTGGAGGCGGTGACAGCAATGCGTTCATGGCGGGTCGGAGATGGGCGTTGGCGTTCATCCTCGGGCCGGATCGTGCACATGTCTGTACGCTGGCGAACGGAAACCGTTGGCCGGTCAGGGGATGACGGTTTGCGTCCTAGTGACCATTCTCCTCGGCGTTAGCCACCAACACCTCCACACCGGCCTTCTCCAGTGAATGTCGCACCTCATCGGTGATGCCATCGTCGGTGAACACGCGCGCGACCTTGTCGAGATGCGTGATCCTGAAAATGGCCTGCGCCTTGAATTTGGAGGAGTCGACGAGGACATTGACGGACTGGGCGGCGTCCACGAAGGCTCGGTTCATCACGGCCTCCTCCGGTGTCAACATGCCGATGCCCCCGCTCGCGGAGATGCCGTGGACGCCGAGGAAGGCCGCTCTCACGGTGATGTTCTCGAAAGCACCTGTCTCGAGGCGACCGACACTCGTCATCTTCTGAAAATCCACGGTACCGGGCAATAGATGCACCGTGGCGTTTCTGCTCTTGGCCAACTCCATCGCGACGGTGAGTCCGTTGGTCACGACGTGAAGATGGTGGTGACCTCGCAGCGCTTCCGCGAGGTGTCGGCAGGTGGTCCCACCGTTGACCAGGATGCAATCACCGTCCGACACGGATTGGGCTGCGAGTTCTGCGATGGCTCGTTTCTCGCGGTAGTTTTCCCTCTCCCGCTCCGCGTAGCTCACGCTCTCGTAACGCGCCCAACCCTCCGCATACACCTCGTTGCCGGGAATCGCCCCTCCTCGCGTGCGGGCCAGCACACCCCGCTCCTGCAATTCGATGAGGTCGCGCCGCACGGTGATGGGCGAGGTCTGAAAACGCTCAGCCAGCACGCTGACTTCGACGACGCCCCCTCCTTGCAACAGGGCGACGATTTCTTTCTGGCGAGCTGCTTTGAGCATCTGTTTTCTTGCATCTCAGGACGGTTGACGCGCGAGGTGTGCGCGTGATCGGTGCGGAAACTGTACCGCCCGTATTTGTCACGAGTTTGACTCATCATGTTCGTAACATCCAGTTCATGAACACTAACGATCAAATACGAACAGTCGTCTTTGATGTCGATGGAACCCTTTTCGACACCCTTCCCTCCCTCGCAGCGGCGGCCAATGAGGTACTTGTGCTGGCCGGATTGCAGGCCATCGAGCCGCAGCATCTTCGTCCGGCCTTGAGCCAGGGCATCACCGCCCTCTTCCAGAGCGCGCTCCGGCTTCAGACAGCGTCTGTGCCACTCGCGCTGGCCTCGCGCCTCGAGAAGGCCTTCCAGCAACGCTATGCATCGCACTGGCTGCACAAAGCGGTGGCATACGACGGTGCTCTCGAGCTTCTGTCGATGCTTCGTTCGCAGGGCATCGCCCTGGGGATCTGCACGAACCGCGATCAGGACTCGACACGCACGCTGCTGGACAAGGCAGCACTCACCGGCTTCTTCGATGTGATCGTCGGCCTGGGCGATGCCGAGCATCCCAAGCCGGACGCCGCGCCGTTGCACCTCGCACTCACCCAACTGGGCGCGACGCCGCAGACGGTTCTCTTCGTCGGGGACTCCGGCATCGACGCGGCATGTGCCCAGGCCGCCGGCGTACGGCTGGCGGCTCACCTGGGCGGCTACGCGGCCAACCCCGACGACTTGCGCCCGTACGTCGTCGCGTTTTCGGACTACGCGGAATTCCACAGCTGGATGGCCGCCCGGACATCGACTCAGTCAACGGCGGAGACGACTCACCATGTCTGACATCCAGATCTCGGGCCTGACCAAGCGCTTCGGCAGCGCTGCCGTTCTTCAGGAACTCGACCTGACCGTGCGCGACGGCGAATTCCTCACCCTGCTCGGCGCATCCGGTTGCGGCAAGTCCACCTTGCTGAAGCTGATCGCCGGCCTGGACACGCCCGACACGGGCACGATCCGCATGGGAGACCGCGACCTGCTCGCCCTGTCGCCCAGCGCGCGGGACTGCGCGATGGTGTTCCAGTCCTATGCGCTGTACCCCCACATGACAGTCCGCGAGAACATCTCGATGCCACTGGTGATGCGTGGCCTCGGATTCTGGGGTCGCCTGCCGGGGGCACGCCTGGTGTCCCCCGGGGTGCGGCGACGGCTCGCCGACATCCATGCCAGCGCGCAGGAGGTCGCACGACGACTCGCCATCGACGGATTGCTCGATCGCAAGCCGGCGCATCTCTCAGGCGGCCAGCGCCAACGCGTTGCCCTGGCGCGTGCGATGGTTCGCCACCCTTCCGTTTTCCTGTTCGACGAGCCCCTCTCGAACCTGGACGCCAACCTTCGGCATGCGCTGCGCGCCGAAATCCGCCAGCTTCACGACCAGTTGGGCGTGACGTTCATCTACGTCACCCACGATCAACATGAAGCGATGTCCATGTCGGACCGTGTCGCGGTCATGCGCGAAGGCCGCATCCTTCAGGTCGCGCCACCCGAAGATCTGTACATGCGACCCCGAAGCCTCGAAGTCGCGCGATTCGTCGGCGCGCCGCGGATCAACGTCGTGCCGGGCGAGATCCTCGCCAACGGCGAGATCCATTGCCTGGCGCAACGCATCGCGGCTACCCCGGGGAACAGCGGACCCTGCCATGTCGCCTTCCGGCCCCAGGCGGTCACCTTGGCGAGGGCGCCTGGCCTCACCGTGCGCGGCGTGGTCGGCCATGTGGAATATGCGGGCACCGAATTGATGGCCACGCTGACCCTGCCGAGCCAGGGCGAGGCCTGCATCGTGTGCCTCCCGGCCGGCACGGCTGCGCGCGCAGGGGCCGAGTTCGAGGTCACGGTCCCGTGGGAAGCGCTGCATGTCTTCGACGCAGGCGGTCAGCGCCTGTCGATCGATCGATGCGACGTCCTGGCCCGGGTTGCCTGAAAGCCGACGATGCGCATCCATCCCCTCTCCACAGCGTCGCTTCTCGCACCCGCGGGACTTCTTGCGACGGTTCTGCTGTTCATCCCCGTGCTGGCCGTCGTTCTGATGTCGCTGACCGATTGGCAGTTCGGCGCGACCACGCTGAACTGGGTCGGCCTGCAGAACTACGCCGAACTCTGGTCGGACGCGGTGTTCCGCAAGTCCGTCGCCAACACCCTCGTCTACCTTGTTCTCGTCACCGGGGGCTCGATCGTGCTGGGCCTGAGCCTCGCGCTGTTGATCGAGTCCGATCGGTCGGGACGCGGCTTCTACCGAACCGCCTTCTTCATGCCGGCCGCGTCGACGCTGATCGCCATGGCGGTCGTGTGGGAGTTCCTGCTGCATCCGAGCGCCGGGCTCGTGAATCACCTGCTGATGCAGGTCGGCCTCTCGCCCCAGAACTGGCTCAACGACCGGCGGCTCGCGCTGTACTCGCTCGCCGCGATCGGCATCTGGCAGATGTCGGGGCTGGCATTGGTGTTCTTCCTGGCCGGCTTGCAGGGCATTCCTCGCGACGTGCGCGATGCGGCAGAACTCGACGGCATCGAACGCCCCTTCGATCGCTTCCGCTTCGTCACCTGGCCGTTGCTGGGCCCCACCACCCTGTTCGTCATCACCGTGTGCGCCATCCGCGCCCTGCAGGTCTTCGACACCGTGCATGTGCTCACGAAGGGCGGGCCGAACAAGGCCACCGAGGTGCTGCTCCACACGATCTACACCGAAGGTTTCAGCTTCTTCCGCATGGGCTACGCCAGCGCCATGACGGTCGTCTTCATTGCAGGCATCTTCCTCTTGACCCAGATCCAGCACGCCGCGCTGGAGCGCCGGACGCACTACGCATGAAACGTCCTTCTCCTTCCTTTCGGATCCTTCGCCACGGGGTCCTGATGGCCGTGGCGCTCGTCTTCCTGATGCCCTTCATCTGGATGGTGCTGACCTCGCTCAAGCCCGCCGACGAAATCTTCGGCAGCGAGATCCATCTCTTTCCGACGCGCTTTGCCGCGGTCGAGAACTACACCCTGGCGCTGACCAAGGTCCCCTTGCTGCGCTACCTGTGGAACGGCGTTCTCGTCTGCGCGGGGATCCTGGTGCTTCAGATCCTGGTGGCGCTGCCTGCCGCCTACGCCTTCGCCAAGCTGTCGTTCCGCGGCAAGCCGTGGGCATGGCGCCTGGTGATGCTTGCGCTCATGGTGCCGTACCAGGCCACGGCCATCCCACTCTACGTGATGCTGTACCACGCAGGTCTGCTCGACACGATGGGCGCGCTGATCCTGCCTTTCAGCGTGTCGGCGTTCGGCATCTTCCTGATGCGGCAGTTCTTTCGCACCGTGCCCGACGACCTGATCCATGCCGCGCGGCTGGACGGCATGGGTGAGCTGGAGATCGTCTGGCGCGTGATGCTGCCCACCGCCATGCCCGCCTTGCTGGCGTTCTCGATCTTCTCGGTGGTCTGGCACTGGAACGACTATTTCTGGCCCCTCCTGGTCATCAATTCACCCGATCTGGCGACACCGCCATTGGGAACCATGTTCTTCCGCAATGAGGAAGCAGGCAGCGCGTTCGGTCCTTTGATGGCCGGCACGGTGCTGATCACGGCGCCGCTGGTGCTGTTGTTCGTCGTCGCGCAAAAGCGCTTCATCGAAGGTGTGACGCTCACCGGCGTCAAGGGTTAAACCGCAAGGAATCAAGCAATGAAACAACTGTTCAAAAAAACCGCCGCCCTGACCATGTTGATGGCCGCAGGCCTGGCACAGGCTCAGCAACCGACCGAGATCGTCGTCGACTACGCCTACGCCGATCTTTTCAAGGAGGTCCATGAATCGATCGCGAGAGACTTCATGGCGAAGTTCCCCCAGTACAAGGTCACGTTCCGCGCGCCCAACTCCGACTACGAGGTCTCCGCGCAACAGGTCTTGCGCCAGGCCGTGACGGGCCAGCTGCCCGACGTGTCCTATCAGGGCCTCAATCGTCAGCGCGTGTTTGCCGACCGCGGGCTCGCCGTCGACCTCACACCCTTCATCAAGGCAGAGAAAGGCTGGGCCGGGATGGGCTACGACCAGGCGCTGCTGTCACTGGGGCAGGTCAAGGGTCAGCAGGTTGGCATCGGCTTTGCGCTGTCCACACCCGTCATCTACTACAACGCCGACCTGATGCGCAAGGCGGGCGTGGAGCCCGATCGCTTCCCGACGACCTGGGAAGCCATCATGAATGCGGCCAAGAAGTCGAAATCGGCAACCCCCGGCACGGACAGCCTGCACGTCGAGTGGGACATCACCGGCAACTGGATGTGGCAGGCGCTGGTCTTCAGCAACGGCGGCACCATGTTGACCGCCGACGAGAAGAAGGTGGCATTCGACGGCCCCGCAGGCAAGGCTGCCATTCAAACCCTCGAGCAGCTCGTCAAGCAAGGCGAGATGCGCAACATCGCCTATTCGGCCGCCTGGCAGGACTTCGTGAGCGGCAAGCTCGCGGTACTGGCGACGACCACGGCGCGCCTGGGCAGCATCACGAAGCAGGTCGGCGGCAAGTTCGAGATTCGCACCGCCCGCATGCCCGTGGCCAAGGACGGCCGCCTGCCGGCCGGCGGCAATGCAGCGATGATGTTTTCCAAGGATTCTGCCAAGCAGGCCGCTGCCTGGGAATACATCAAGTTCGCCACCGGCCCGCTGGGTGCGACGACCATGGTGAAGGCGACCGGCTACTTCCCGGCACCACGTTGCTCGGCGCAAAGGAGGCCTGCTCCACCTCGGCGAAGTAGTTCTGCGGATTACGGTTGAGCTCCAG